>NZ_JANOCG010000239.1:0-20704 GCF_031412075.1 Rhizobacter sp. | reverse complement strand
CAGCGTGCGAAAGAACGGCCACTGCTTGTGCATGCGTTGCAGCAGGGCGAGGCGCTCCTTGCGCGATTCACTCAGGTAGCTGTTGATGGCCGAACCAAAGCCGCACCAGCCCGGCAGCGCCACACGGCACTGGCCCCAGCTGAAGCCCCAGGGAATGGCGCGCAGGTCTTCGATCGCGCGGGTGGCCTTGCGCGAGGCCGGGCGCGAGCCGATGTTGAGCTCGGCAATCTCGCGAATGGGTGTGGCGGCGAAGAAGTAGTCGGTGAAGCCCGGCGTTTCGTAGACCAGCTTGCGGTAGGCGGCCATGCTCGCGCTGCTGAGCGCATCGGCCGCATCGAGAAAACTCTTGGGCGCACTCTTGGTCGGGTGCAGCAGCGTGGCCTCCAGCGTGGCGGCCACCAGGGTTTCGAGATTGCGCCGCCCGATCTCGGGGTGGGCGTACTTGGAGGCGATCACCTCACCTTGTTCGGTGAGGCGGATCTGCCCGTTCACCGTGCCGGGCGGTTGCGCCAGGATGGCCTGGAAACTCGGGCCGCCGCCTCGGCCCACCGTGCCGCCGCGGCCATGGAACAGGCGCAGCGTGATGCCGTGGTCGGCGCGCAGCTTGCCAAACAGCTCGACCAGCGTGATCTCGGCGCGGTACAGCTCCCAGTTGCTGGTGAAAAAGCCGCCGTCCTTGTTGCTGTCGCTGTAGCCGAGCATCACGTCTTGTTCGCCGCCCGAGCGTTGCAGCATGGCGGCGATGCCGGGCAGGGCGTAGTAGTCGCGCATGATCGGCCCGGCATTGCGCAGGTCGCCAATGGTTTCGAACAGCGGCGAGACGATCAGGTCGCACATGGCGTGGTCGTCGAGCGTGCCGCGCATCAGGCCCACTTCTTTTTGCAGCAGCAGCACCTCGAGCAGGTCGCTCACTTCTTCGGTGTGCGAAATGATGTAGTGGCGCAGTGACTCGCGGCCATAGGCCTGGCGCATCTGCAGCGCGGCTTCGAAGATGGCGAGCTCGCTTTGTGCAAGCTCCGAATACGCGGCAGAGCGCACGCGCAGCGGCCGTGCGTCGTTGAGCAGGCGCAGCAGCAACGCGCGGCGCGCGTCTTCGTTGAGCGCGCTGTAGTCGGCCTCGATGCGTGCCACCACGAGCAGCTCGGCCACCACCGCCTCGTGCTTGTCGGAGCTTTGGCGCAGGTCGACGGTCGCGAGGTGAAAGCCGAACACTTGCACCGCCCGCATCAGCGGGCGCAGGCGGGGTGCGATCAAGGCCTGGGCATGGTGCGATTGCAAAGACGCTTCGATCACCGCCAGGTCGGCCAGGAACTCGTCGCTCTTGGCATACGGTGTTTGCGGCGCCACGGCATGGCGCAGCGCTTCGGTGCCGGTGAGCTGGTGCAAGGTGGCGGCCAGCCGCGCATACATGCCGATCAAGGCGCGGCGGTAGGGCTCGTCGACGCGGTGCGCTCCGTGGTCGGGCGAAGCTTCGGCCAGCGCCTGCATCGCCGTTGTGACGGGTGACAGCATGGCCGAGATCGACAGCTCCGCGCCCAGCTCGTGCACCTCGGTCAGGTAGAAGCGCAGCACCGTTTCGCTTTGCCGGCGCAGTGCCATTTGCAGCGTGGCGGCGCTGACGTTGGGGTTGCCGTCGCGGTCACCGCCGATCCAGTTGCCCATGCGGAAGAAGGGCGCGATGGCGTGGCCGGGCAGCGCTTCTTCAAGTTCGCGGTACATGCGCGGGATCTGGCGCAGGAAGGTGCTCTGGTAGTAGCTCAGCGCGTTTTCGATCTCGTCGGCCACGGTCAGCTTGGTGTAGCGCAGCATGCGCGTTTGCCACAGCTGGGTGATGCGGGCGCGCAGCAAGGCTTCGTTTTCGGCCATGTCGCGTGCGGTGTGCAGCGCGTCGCGCTGGCCGATGAGCTCGGCGATGGCCCGCTCGGCGTCGAGGATGCTCTTGCGTTGCACTTCGGTCGGGTGCGCGGTCAGCACCGGCGAGATGTAGGCGTGGGCCAGCGTGGCGGCGATGTCGGTGGCGCGGATGTCGGCGTCGGCCAGCCGCGCCAGGCTCATCGCCAGCGAACCTTCTTGCAGGTGGCCCTGGCGCTCGTGGTGCTCGCGGCGACGCACATGGTGGCGGTCTTCGGCGATGTTGGCCAGGTGCGAGAAGTAGCTGAAGGCGCGGATCACGCTCACCGTCTGGTCGCCCGAGAGGTTCTTCAGCAGCCGGTCGAGCGAGCGGCCGGCTTGGGCATCGCGCTTGAGCCTGTAGGCCACCGAAAGCTGGCGCACGCGCTCGATCAACTCGAAGGCGGCCTTGCCTTCTTGCTCGCGGATCACGTCACCGAGAATGCGGCCGAGCAAACGGATGTCGGCGACCAGTGGGAGGTTCTTGTCGTCTTCGGGCGGGGTGCGCGGCATGGATTTCCTTGAAGGCCTGGAGCAAGGGGTGTAACTTCATTACACACATTGAATGTTAGCGGTTTCTCGCTCGAAAACAGGCGCCTGATAGCATCGCCCGATGCCTCAAACGACCGCCACGCCCCTGCTGATCGCCACCCGTGAAAGCCGCCTTGCCCTGTGGCAGGCCGAGCATGTGCAAGCCTTGTTGAAGCAACGCCTGGGCCTGGAGGTCGGCCTTCTGGGCATGACGACACGGGGCGACCAGATCCTCGACCGCACGCTGTCCAAGGTCGGCGGCAAGGGCTTGTTCGTGAAGGAGCTGGAGGCCGCACTCGAAGAGGGCCGGGCCCATCTGGCGGTGCACTCGCTCAAGGACGTGCCGATGGACCTGCCCGACGGCTTCGAGCTGGCCGCCGTGCTGGAGCGCGAAGACCCGCGCGATGCGCTGGTGTCCAACCAGTACGCCTCGCTGGCCGAGCTGCCGCAAGGCGCTTGTGTCGGCACCTCCAGCCTGCGCCGCGTCGTGCTGCTGCGCGCCTTGCGGCCCGACCTGCGCATCGAGCCGCTGCGCGGCAACCTCGACACCCGGCTGCGCAAGCTCGACGAGGGTCACTACGACGCCATCGTGCTCGCGGCCGCCGGCCTCAAGCGCCTGGGCCTGTCGAGTCGCATCCGCGCCGTGTTCGACCCGGTGGAGATGATCCCCGCTGCCGGCCAGGGTGCGCTCGGCATCGAGGTGCTCGCCGATGCCGCGCCCTTGCGTGCCCAGCTGGCGAGTTTGATCCACCGCCCCACCTGGCTTGCGGTGCATGCCGAACGTGCAGTGTCGCGTGCCCTCGGCGGCAGCTGCAGCATGCCGCTGGCCGCGCACGCGGTGTGGCAGGGCGATCAGCTGCACTTGTCTACCGCGTTGGGTGATGGGCAAGACACCGTGCGGCCGCTGCTGCGCGCCGAGGTGCAGGCGCCGATCGCCGATGAGGCTGCAGCCCGCGCGCTGGGCGAACTGGCGGCCTCGCGCCTCAGCGAGCTGGGCGCGGCCGGCTACCTGGCCGCGTTGTAAACCGATGCGTGTGCTGGTCACCCGGCCCGCTGCGCAGGCGAGCGAATGGGTGCAGCAGCTTCGTGCTGCGGGCTTGCAGGCCGAAGCGCTGCCCTTGATTCACATTGCGCCGCCGGCCGACACTTCGCCCTTGGTCGAGGCCTGGGGCACGCTGCCGCAGCAGGCGTTGGTGGTGTTCGTCAGCCCCAATGCGGTGAGCCGTTTTTTTGCTGCCAGGCCCGAGCAGCTGCGTTGGCCGCCGACCGCGCTGGCCGGCTCGCCCGGCCCGGGCACCACGCAGGCATTGCGCGCGCTGGGTGTGAGCGCGATTGTCGAGCCCGCGGCCGACGCTCCGCAGTTCGATTCAGAAGCCCTGTGGCAACAGCTCTCGGGCCGCGACTGGGCCGGCCAATCGGTGCTGGTGGTGCGTGGCGCGGGTGGCCGCGACTGGCTGGCCGAGCGTCTGCGCGAGCGAGGCGCTGCTTTGAGCTTCGTGGCGGCCTACGACCGTGCCGCGCCGCAGCTGTCGCCTGCACAACAGGGCCTGTTGAACGAGGCGCTTCGGCAGCCCGAGCAGCACCTGTGGTTCTTCAGCAGCTCCGAAGCCATCACCCACCTGGCGGCGCTGGCGCCGCAGGCCGAATGGGCCAGGGCGACGGCCATTGCCACCCATCCGCGCATCGCCGAGACGGCACGCAGCCTGGGCCTGGGCCGTGTCATCGAAGCCCGCCCGAGCGTCGAAGCCGTGGTCGCGTGCATACAATCGATCGCATCGTGAACGATGTCACAACCGAACCCACCAGCACTGCGCCCACGACGGCCGCGCCCACCAGGGGCCGGCGTTGGGCGTGGACGATCACCGCGCTGTTGACGCTGCTGGTCCTGGCCAGCCTGGCGCTGGGCTGGTCGGCCGAGCAGCGTGTGCGCAAGCTCGAGCAAGAGCTGGTGCGCCGGCAGCAAGAAAGCCAGAGCCAATCGGGTGAGGCGCGCCTGCTGGCCAAGCGTGCGGATGAGACCGCGCGCGAAAGTGCCGCCAAGGTGTCGCTGCTCGAAGCACGGCTGGCGGAGGTGGCGATTCAACGCACCCAGCTCGAAGACCTGATCCAGTCGCTGTCTCGTTCGCGTGACGAAAACGTGCTGGTCGACATCGACTCCGGCCTGCGCGTGGCCCAGCAGCAAGCCACCATCACCGGCAGTGCCGAGCCCCTGGTGGCCGCGCTCAAGCAGGCCGACGAGCGCCTGGCGCGCTACAGCCAGCCGCGCCTCGACGGCGTGCGCCGCGCCATCGCGCGCGACATCGACCGTGTCAAGGCGGTGGGCGTGGCCGACATCTCGGCGCTGTCGATCAAGCTCGACGAAGCGATCCGCCTGGTCGACGAGCTGCCACTGCTCTCACAGGCTGAGCCGCGCAAGGAGAGTGTCAAGCCCGCAGCCTCGGCGCCCAAGCCAGCGGCGCGCAGTGCCTCCGCTGCGACGCCCGGCAGCAGCTGGACGTCCACCTTGTCTGACACCTGGTCGGGATGGATGGACAGCATCTGGGGTGAGACCCGCACCCTGGTGCGTGTGACCCGCATCGACAACCCCGACGCGATGCTGCTGGCGCCCGAACAGGCCTTCTTCCTGCGCGAGAACCTGAAGCTGCGCCTGCTCAATGCCCGCCTGGCCCTGCTCAGCCGCCAGTTCGATACCGTGCAAACCGATTTGCAGGGCGCGCAGTTGGCGCTCGACCGTTACTTCGACCGCAGCTCGCGCCGCACCGCTGTGGCGGCCGACCTGCTCAAACAAGTCACTGCCAGTGCGCGCCAGGTGGGTCTGCCGCGGCCCGAAGACACGCTGGCCGCGCTGGCTGCGGCCACCGCGGGCCGCTGAGCTTCGTCGCTGCCCATGCGCGCTGTCGTCTGGTTCATCCTGCTGTTCGTCGTGGCGGTCGTGGCGGCCACCACCTTCGGTGCCAACGACGGGCTGGTCTCGCTCTACTGGAGCGGCTGGCGCCTGGACGTGTCGATGAACCTCTTCTTGCTGGCCATGCTGGCCACCTGCCTGGCGCTGGTGACCATCTTCAATGCGGTCAACGCCCTCATCGGCCTGCCGCGCAGAGCACACGAGTGGCGTGTGGCGCGGCGCGACCGCAGTGCCCAGGCGGCATTGCGAGATGCGCTGGCGCAGTATTTCGGCGGGCGCTACAGCCGGGCGCAAAAGTCGGCGCAGCGGGCCTTGCTGATCCAGTCTGAAACCCCCGACCTGGTGCAAGACAACGAGTTCACCGTGCTCGGCCATTTGCTGGCCGCCGGCAGCGCCCACAAGCTGCAAGACCGCAGCCGGCGCGACGACCAACTGGAGCGTGCGCTCGAGCTGAGCCGCAGCAGCCTGCTCGCGCGCTCGGCCGAGGAGGGCGCGCGCCTGCTCGCAGCCGAGTGGGCGCTCGATGACCGCAATGCGCCGCGTGCGCTCGAATTCCTCGCGGCCCTGCCGCCGGGCGTGGCCCGCCGCACCCATGCGCTGCGCTTGAAACTGCAGGCCAGCCGCCTGGCGCACCAGCCTCACGAAGCCTTGAAGACGGCACGCCTGCTGGCCAAGCACCAGGCTTTCTCCAAGGTGGCGGCGCAGGGCCTGTTGCGCTCGCTGGCCTTCGAGTCGCTCGACGGCGCGCGTGATGCTGACCAAGTGCGCCGTGTCTGGTTTGCCTTCGAAAACGCCGACCGGCGCGACCCCCTGGTGGCAGCCCGCGCCGCGGCCTGCCTGGCGGCTTTTGGGGCTGCGGCCGAAGCGCGCGCTTGGCTGCGCCCCTTCTGGGACCGCCTGGGTGAACTCAACGAAGATGAACGCACCGCCTTGGCACTGGGGTTGGTGGCGAGTGTGGCTGGCATGGCACCCGACTGGCTCGCGCGGCTGGAGTCTGCGGCCCAGGCCTTCCCACGCGAAGCGGCGGTGGCCTATGCAGTGGGTTGCGCACTCGCCGAACGCGAGCTGTGGGGCAAAGCGCGTTTGTTGCTGGAGCAGGCCGCCGCGGCCCCCGAGCTCGACGCCGCGTCGCGCCGCCGGGCCTGGCAGTTGCTCGCCCGCCTGGCCGAGCAGCAGGGTGACGAAGAACGTGCGGCCTCGTGTTACCGGGCCGCTGCGCAGTTGTAGACCAGCCACCACTTGGTGTTATAGTCCGAGGCTTCGCGGCTGTAGCTCAGTTGGATAGAGTACTTGGCTACGAACCAAGGGGTCGTGGGTTCGAATCCTGCCAGCCGCACCAGTAGTGACGAGGGTCAGTAGGCTAGCTCCTACTGACCCTTCTGTCTTTCCTGGGCCTCTAGAGACCACTCAGGGCTTCATCGCGCGAGGTTCCTCATGAGCCCATGCGGGACGTTGCGGTACGCCGATGCCGAGACGACTCTTGCCGGCCATCGATGTCCGTCCGCTGCGGGGCATTCAATCTCGGTCTGCCGGTGCGTTGCGTCTATCCGTCGCCGACATTCAACCAGTTCGCTTGCAATCAGGGCGGCCACGACTGTGGCTTGTGCCACCGCGACGTAACCACCGTCCCGCGGCGGAAGCTGCGGCAGGTGCGCGAGTTCACGTCGGGCCACGCCACCGCGCGTGTAGAACGGCATCGCGCCGCGCCCATCTCCACCATCTCCCGATCGCCTCCTGCCTGGCGCAGCAAGGCCGTCTGCAGCCGGCTGAAGGCCACCGGCAGTTCATCGAACGGAGCTCCCCGTTGCGCAGCGCCCCCCGTGCGGCGTCCACGCGCCGTCAGGTCGGCAGTCCAGGGGCACCTCGTCGGCGCAGGCGGGCACGGTGGTCTTCGTCGCAGGACGCCCGTCACGCGCTGGACGTGCTGCACACGGTGCTGAAGCAGCGGTCGGCGAAGAATTTTCGTGGGCCTGTCGAAAACGGCCCGGGTCGGGTGTCATCCCATTGAGCAGCGATCAGGTCGGCGCATCCCGTGCCACCGCCGCTACTCCATCCCGGAGAGTGACATGCAGACCTTGACCACCGAATTGCCCGCATCGCGGGTGCCGATTTGGCTGTGGGCCGCCTCGAGCCTCGGCGTCCTGTGGAACGTCTTCGGCGTCTACCAGTTCGCCGGGACCTTCACGCCAGCGGGCCAGGCCGCGATGACGGCCGGCATGACGGATGCGCAAGCCGCGCTCTACCTGGCCCTGCCGGCCTGGATCAGCGTCGTGTTCGCCGTCGGCGTGTTCGGTGGACTCGTCGGTTCGGTCGCGCTGGCGCTGCGGCGACGCCTGGCAGTGCACGTGCTGGTGGCATCGCTGGTCGGCTACATCCTGCTGTTTGCTGGCGACGCCTGGTACGGCGTGTTCGCCGCGATCCCGAGCCAACTGGCCATTCTGGCCGTCGTCGTGCTGATCGCCGCGGGCCTGTTCTGGACCGCGCGGATCGCCGCCCGCCGTGGCCTGCTGCGCTGAAAACCCTTGACGACTTTCCGCATTCTGAAAGGATAGAGACCATGCAATACATGCTTCTGCTCAACGAGCCCGAGAGCGAATTCGCCAAACGCAACGACCCCGAACATGCCGGCGCGTACTGGGGCGGCTGGAACGCCTTCATCGGCGCCATGGCGCAGGCCGGCATCATCGTCAAAGGGGACGGTCTGCAAGGCCCGCACACCGCCACGACCGTGCGCATCCGCGACGGCAAGCGGCAGGTGCAGGACGGCCCCTTCGCCGACGCCAAGGAGCAGCTCGGCGGCTATTTCGTGATCGAGGTGCCCGATCTCGATGCGGCACTTGAGTGGGCGGCCCGCGCACCGTCGGCGTCGTACGCCTCGGTCGAAGTGCGGCCGGTACTGCCCCCCATGACGCCGCCCGGGGCGCCCGCGGCGGCCTGACGATGCGGGACGCGCGCAACGCAGCGGAAGCGGCGGCGCGCGCATCCTACGGCCGGCTGCTGGCCATCCTGGCCGCGCGCTCGCGCGATATCGCGGCGTCCGAGGATGCACTGGCCGAGGCCTTTCTGAATGCCCTGCGGACCTGGCCCGACGTGGGTGTGCCGGACAACCCCGAGGCCTGGCTGATGACCGCGGCGCGCAACCACCTGAAGAACGCGGCGCGTCATCAAGGCGTGGTCGATGCGTCGGCAATCGACCTGGCCTTGCTGCAGGACGACAGCGCGCCCGACCCGCAGGACCTGCCCGACGACCGTCTGAAGCTGTTGTTCGTCTGTGCCCACCCTGCCATCGACGAGGGCGTGCGCACCCCGCTGATGCTTCAGACCGTGCTCGGGCTGGACGCGGCGCAGATCGGCGCCGCCTTCCTCGTCGCCCCGACCACGATGGGGCAACGGCTGGTGCGTGCCAAGACCAAGATCAAGGATGCCGGGCTGCGCTTCGCGCTGCCGGGCGCCGAGGACATGCCCGAACGCCTGGGTGACGTGCTGAACGCCATCTACGCAGCCTACGGCACGAGCTGGGATGCGGTGGCCGGCGCAGACAGCGGCTCGCGAGACCTGGCCGACGAGGCGCTGTTCCTCGGCCGCCTGCTCGTGTCGCTGCTGCCCGGCGAGCCCGAGGCGCGCGGGCTGCTGGCCCTGATGCTTTACTGCGAATCCCGCCGCGCGGCGCGGCGCGGCCCGGACGGCTGCTTCGTGCCGCTCAAGAAACAAGATGCCCGGCTGTGGTCGCGCGACATGATCATCGAGGCCGAGAACCACTTGATCGTGGCCTCGCGGGCTGGCTTGTTCGGCCGCTTCCAGTGCGAAGCGGCGATCCAGTCGGTGCATGCGCAGCGCCCCATCACGGGCAACACCCACCACGAAGCCTTGGCCACGCTCTATGGTCTGCTCGCCACGTACTGCCCGAGTGTCGGCGTGCTGGTCTCGCAGGCGGCCGCGATGGTCGAGGCCGACGAGCCTGCACAGGCATTGCAGGTACTGCGGCGCCTGGTGCCGGCCGAGGTGGACGGCTACCAACCCTACTGGGTGACGCTGGCGCATGCACTGGCCGCGGCCGGCGAGCGGCCGTCGGCCGAGCAGGCCTTGCAAACGGCCATCGGACTGACCGAAGACGCTGCCGTCCGCGTGTACCTGATGACGACGCTCGGGGGCTGATCGATGCACGGCGTCGGGGCGATCCGCCGCGGTGCACCGGGGCCAGGCGGCGCACCGGCGGGCGCCGTGCGCCGTCGCTCAATCCAGTGCTTGCGCCAACAGCGGCCACAGCGCCGAGGCCTCGCGCCGGAAGGCGCCCACATGGCCGATGGCCAGCAGCCCCAAGTCGCGCGGCGCCACCACGCGCAGCGTTGAAGGGGCGTGGGGCAGGGCCGCCAGCAGCTTGCGGGTGCAGTCCTCGGTCATCGCGTCGTCGTCGGTGAAGCTGAAGGCCTCGACGCAAAACCGTGCGCTGTGCAGGCTGGGCTGCACGAGCTCCGGGTCGCTTCCCCAGGCAAAGCCCGGGTGGCGGCACCAGCGCGTCCACTGCCGCATCGCCGGCGCCGGCAGGTCGGCCACCATGCGCAGCCGCCGGCCTGGGAAATAGCCCAGCAGCGGCGTCAGCAGCGGGCCGGCCACGTGCAACATCAGCGGCGCCTTGCGCCGCGAGGGCGCAGCCCAGTCGCGCCAGTAGCCGGCGCCCGCAGCCACCGACACCACCACGTTCAGGCGCGCCTGCGTGGCGGCGTCCGTCATCGCAGCGTGGTGGAAGCCCAGGCTGTGGCCGACCAGCGCGACGCATGGCCGGTCGACGTGTTGGCACAGCACCCTCACCGCGGCGGCGAAGTCCACCCGCGCCCAGCTCAGGAGGTCGGCGTCCAGCCCGCGTAGCGAACCACGGTGCTCGGGACGCCGTGAGGCCCCGATGCCACGCGGGTCGAAGCTCATCACGGTGTGGCCGCGGCCGGCGAGCCAGGTGGCGAAGTGCGTGTAGAAGCCCTGGGGGATGCCCAGTCCGCCGGCCACCAGCACTGCACCACGGGTCGGCGCCGCCGGCTCGAACAGCGTTGCTCGCAGCGTCTCGCCGTCATCGGTCGTGAACGCCAGCGGTCGAATCGCCGTCGGAGTGTCGTTGCCGTGCATCATTGCGGCCGGTCCTGCTGCAGGAAACCCTCTTGGCTCAGCACGGCGCGGATCGCCGCGCGCAGGGCTTCGGGCGCCTGCACCTCGGGGTGGCTGCGGAAGACGCTGGCGGCGTCGCTGACGCGGGTGAACGCGTCGAACGCGTCTTCGGCCGCACGCTGCGTCTGCGTCGGCACCAGCGCCTGGATCGGCACCACGGCCCGCGTGCCGCGTTGATGGCGCATGGCCGGCAATTGCTTCTCGCAGCGGCATGCCGCGTCTTGCGCCACCAGGCCGCAGGTGCGGTCCATGAAACCGTGCAGACGCGTCCGCGTCCGTGACAGCCGCTGCCGGTAGGCCTCGGGCGTGATGCCCACCACCTCGGCGGCCTGCTTCGACGGCAGGTCGAACACCGTGTCCAGCAGGTAGACCAGGCGCTGCTCGCGGTCCAGCGCCATCAGCATGTTCTGTGTGCAGGCCAGCGCCACCTGGCGCGCCTCGAGCTTGTCCTGCGGTGTCAGCGGTCCAGGCTCGCCCTGCGCCTGCGCGGCCTGGTCGGCGAAGTCCAGGCCCGCCTGCAGCCGCTCGGCCATCGCTTCCAGCGACACCTCGGGCGACTCAGCGCTGCGCGAGCGCGCCGTCATCAGGTGGTTGTGCGCGACACGCCAGACCCAGGTGGTGAACGCGGCCTCTGCGCGAAAGCCGGAGAGATGGGTCACCACCTTCAGCAGGATCTCCTGGGTGGCGTCGGCCGCGTCGTCACGCTGGCCCAGCACGCGCATGGCCAGGTTGTGGATGCCGGGCTGGATGGCCAGCAGCAGCTGATCGAGTGCGGCGAGGTCGCCTTGGGTGGCGGCGCGCAGCAGGTCGGGGCCGGGGTCGGTGATCTTCATGGTGACGCCTTCACAGCCCGGGCAGGGCGGGCTGGTTGGACGGCAGTGTGCTCGGTAGCAGGATGGGCGTATCGAACCACTCGGCGCTGGCCTGCGTGGCGGCGTCCAGCTGCTGTCGTGCGGCCGCAGTGTCACGCCACAGGCTGAAGATGCCGCTGCGCCCCTGTTCGTCCACCACGCGGTAGCGGCGCAGCAGCCCGGGCAGGCGCTTGTCTGCGGCGAGCAGCGCCTGGAGAGATTCAGAGGTCGCAGCAGTGCTGAGCTGCAGCGGCAGCGTGAGTGTGGCCACCGCCGCACTGTCAGGGTCGGCCGGTGTGCCGCCCGGCGTGGTGTCGACGGCGGCGACCACCTGCAGGAAGCGCACCTGTGCCGCCACGCCGCGTTCGCGCTGCACGCGCTCGAACCAGGGCGGCGAGAACCAGGCACGGGCGCTCGACGCGTCCTTCCACAGGTAGAGGCCACCAAAGGCGCCATCGGCCTGCGCGAACGAGAAGGCCTTGAAGGCCAGGCCGGGCAGCGCCGCGTACTGCGGGATGGTGTCCCGCATCTTGCCGGTGACGATGAAGCGCGGTGCGTACCAGGGCTTGGGCACCTTGACGATGACCAGCACCGGCGCGTCGGCCGACAAGCGCTCGGCGCCGACGGGCTGCGCCGCCGCCGGTGTGCCCGCCGTGGCGAGCGACAGGCTGGTCAAGAGCAGCGGTGCGAAGCGAAGTGCGAGCGGGCGGGTGGGAAATCGGTGGGGCATGAAGGGCTTTCGTGGGCCGGGCCCGGCGGGCCCTCTCCCTTCTTTGACACGCCAGCCCCGACGTTTGTGACCGTCGAGTTGACGTCGATAGCTGGCACTGCGCGCATATTCGATCGCCGCAGACGAGCGACCGCTCGCATGACGGCCGATCGTGGACTTACGGCGCCAGCTTGGCCAAGGCGCCTGCTGCGACCTCGCTGCGCAGGCGCCCGTACCGATCTTCGATCAGGGCGACCCTGGTCCCCGAGATCTGCGCCACGGTCAGCAGGTCGAGGCCGTCGTGAACCAGATCACGTCAGAAACCATCATTCAGGAGGCGGCGACGGGACTTGAAGCGCGCGGCAGGTCGCTGCAAGCGCAAAGCCCACGGCTAGCTGCAAACATTGTTTCCCAGCCGCCGGCAGATCGCGTGACCGTTGTCAGCGTCAGCGTCAGCCGCGGACGGGCCGTCTCGACCAGTTCATTCATGCACCGCAGCCAAGAATCGGAAACTCACCCTGGTCGCAGTTGTCAGGCACGCCCGCTCATCACCCGCTCCCAGACCTTGGAGATCACCACGGACCCTTCCCCCACAGAGGAAGCGACCCGCTTGACCGAGCCCGCACGAACGTCGCCGACGGCAAAGATGCCCGGGCAAGATGTAGCGTAGCCGTCGCTGGTCATCACAAAGCCCTTGCCATCGAGCTGCACCAACCCCTGCAGCCAGGCGGTGTTCGGCGCTGCTCCCACCATCACGAACAATCCGCCCGTCTCAACGCGGCTTTCTGCCTGAGCGTTGCGCAGCGTGACGGCTTCGAGGGTCTGTTCGCCGTGCAGCGCTGTGACCTCGGCGCCGAAGTGCAGCCTGATGGCGCTGTTGCTGCCGATTCGCTCGATCAGGTAGTCCGACATCGATGCAGCCAGCGACGCGCCGCGCACCACCAGGTGCACCTGACCCGCCTTGCGGCTGAGGAACATCGCCGCCTGGCCGGCGGAGTTGCCGCCACCCACCACCACGGCTGAGCGCCCAGCCAGGTGGCGTGCTTCCAATTCGGTGGCCGCGTAGGACACGCCGGCGCCCTCGAAATGCGCCAGCCGCTCCAGCGGCATGCGGCGGTATTGCACCCCGGTGGCCACCACCAGCGCCCGCGCGCGTACCGCGACGCCGTCGTCCAGCGTGACGGCAAAGCCGCCAGCCTCTTGCGTCACGCCAGTGACACGGCGCGGCAGCGCAAAGCGCGTGCCGAACTTCAGCGCCTGGACCTCGCCACGCGCGCACAGGTCGGCGCCTGAGATGCCGGTGGGGAACCCCATGTAGTTCTCGATCCTCGACGAGGTGGCGGCCTGCCCGCCCACGGCGGTTTCGTCGACGACCAAGGCGCGCAGGCCTTCAGCACCGGCATACACCGCAGCGGCCAGACCTGCGGGGCCTGCACCCACGATCACGACGTCGAACGCGGCCCCGTTCTCGACGGCCTGGTCCAGGCCGAAGTGCCGCGCCACGCTCTGTGGCGTCGGGTTCGACATCACGGTGCGTTCGCCCAGCACCACGACGCCTCGGCCTGCGGGGACCCCACAGCGCCGCGCCATGGCCAGGGCTTCGTCGCTGCCCAGCGCGTGCGCCCGGTACGGGATGCGGTTCTGGGCCGCGAAAGCCTCCACCCGTCGCACCTCGCGATCGGCCTCCGCCCCGATCAGCGTCAGGCCCGCCTGGCCGCTTTCGATCAGGCGGCGCCGTCGCGCAGCAAAGACGGTGACGACGATGTCGCTCATCTCGGGGATGTCGGCCAGCGCCTGCAACATGGCCGCACGCGGCACGCGGATGGCGGTCAGCGGTGTGACGGCGCGGTTGGTCAGCTGGGCCGTGCCGCCTGACAGAAAACTCATCTCGCCGGTGAACTGGGTGGGGCCCAGGGTGGCATTGCCGTAGCGCGTGCCAGTCACCTCGTCCCAGGCCGCTGCTTCTCCGTCCAGGATGTAGAAAAACGCCTCGTTCGGCGCGCCAAAGGCGACCAGGGTGTCGCCAGGGGCGAAGTGCACGATCTCGCCCGACTCACGCAGGCGGGCAACATGGGCAGCCGCCAGGGGTGTGCGTACGTAGGTGGCCAGGTCGACAGCAGCGCTTTCCATGGGCACGGACTCCTTACAGGTTATGGTGGCTGGCGACGGTGCGCGTCGGCATGCCCGGCGCCTTCATCCAATCCGATGGCAGGCAGATGGCAGCAGACCGATTGCACCACGGGAGCTTGTGTTCGATCTCTGCGGCCTCGGTGTTTGGTACCTGATGCTCCCCAAGGCATCGCTGAGATCCGCTGGGCTCGCTGTGGTTGATCGTGTGGAGGTGGCATTTCGCGTGATTGCGCAAGACGACGTGGATGTGCCCCCTGAACTTGAAAGCCGGATGGCTGCGGTGAAGCGTTTGCGTTCGGCATGGGAAGCACTGACACCGGGAACTCAGCGCGGGCTTGCCCATTTCATCGTGTGGGCGAAGCGCGCCGAGACCCGTGCAGATCGGCTGGCACGGGTAGAAGCGGTGCGGCGCGGCACGGCGCCTTTGCCGTGGGCGAGGCGTTGAAGAAGCAGGCGTGAGTGCGGCGCGAGCGGTTCGTCATGCGGGGCCGAACCCCCAGCAGATCGCCATCGTGTGTCGGCCGCTGCGGCTGGCCGTACCGGGTCAGGTCAGGTTGAAGTCCTGCTTCGACGTATCGGTGAGCTGCTTGAGCTTGGCAGGGGGGCGACCGGTTTGTGTGGAAGTGACTTATGCCGGGTTGTCGCCCGCGGCGTCGCTCACCGCGCCAGCGCGAATCTCGACGTGCCGCCGCTTCACCTGCGAAATGATCGTGCGCATGATTTCAATCAGCGTGTCCCGATCGAGGCCGTAGCTCGATGCCAATTCCGAGTAGTGCTTCTCTTGCGCACTTTCACGCTCCCGGTCTTCCGGCGGCAGGTTCAGGTCGCGCTTGAGAAAACCGACCCGCTCGGTGAGCCTGAACCGCTCAGCAAGAACGGCCACCAAGGCGTTGTCCAGGTTGTCGATGCTCTTGCGGATGTCAAGGAGTTCCCGGTTGACTGTCATGGTGCACTCGGTGTTCTGTGGAGCTCGGTGGGCCGAACGTCAGTGTAGAGCAGCACGTGTGCGCTCTCAGGGCGTGGACTGCCACCGTCGCAGGGTCGACCAGCGCCACGGCGCCGCCGCGAGTCAGCCCGGTTTGCCGTCCAGCCGCGGTCGGGTGAGCACCGGCCAGTAGTGCACCGCGTAGAGCGCAAAGCCCGCCGACCACAGCGCAGCAGACGCCACGATGGCCGGCAGCGTCCATGGCGGCATCACCAGCGGCACCAGCACGCGCACCACCGCGCCCAGCAGCACCAGCGTGTAGCTGGCGACGTCGAAACGGTCGGCGCGCATCGGCCGCGCCGTGTGGCCGCGTGCGGTGCGCGTCATCATGCCGATCACCAGCCCGCCGACGGCCCCGGTGGTGAGCGCATGCGTGGCGGCGGAGTTCGCCACCCAGCCCAGCTCGGCAGCGCCGCGCAGTGCAAGGTACAGCACGATCCACGCATAGGCTGCATGCAGCACCCACACGATGGGGGCACGCCAGGTTGTCCATGGCCGCCACAAGGCCAGGCGCACGCCGTGCGCCAGGGCGGCCAGCAGCGCGAGCGTCACCAGCACCGGGCCCTGCAGCTGCAGCAGGTCCGCCACCAGCAGCGCGAGCACGCTGCCGAGGGCGGCTTTCTCGACCCACTCGTCGCGCTGCGCGCCTGCGCCAGGCACGCCGTTGTTGGTGAACATGGGGATCACGCGCCCGGCCATCACGGCCATGATGAAGAGCACCACATCGAGCGCCACCTGCAGCCCGAGCCAGGCGGGCAGCTCCCACACGCCGAGTTGCGACAGGTGCATGCCCAGGTCGGCCAGGCCCAGCAGGAGCAGCAGGCCGACAAAGAAGTAGTTGCGCTGGTTGCGCGAGGCCCAGAACGGAATGGCCAGCGCCACGGCAGCGGCAATGGGGAAGGCCGCGCTCGCGATGGCAGCGGCCCAGCCATAAGGCGTCAACACCAGCACGCGCCCCACAAGCCACAGGCCGGCAAGTGCGGCCAGTCGCCCGCCGGTGGGCGTGGGTCGGTTCGACCAGTTGCGCCCTGCGGTGAACAAAAACCCCACCACCACGGCAAGCGTGAAGCCGAACAACATCTCGTGCGCATGCCACCAGGGCCCGGTCAGATAGGGGCGCGGCAACCAGCCGCTGAACTGCGCCGCCCACAGCGGGATGGAGATCGCGGCGAAGCTGCTGGCCAGCAGGTAGAAGGGGCGAAAGCCCAGCTCCCACAGCGCAAAGCCTTGCGGCGCGGCGCTGGGGCTGCGGTGCGGTTCTTGGATGCGGATGAGCGTGGCCATCGAGGTGTCCCGTGCAAGGTCAGACCAGCGCCCGACGCTTGTGCCCGCATCGTAGGGAGCCAGGGCACCAACCTGCTTGACGCGGCGCAAGCTTCGGCCGTGCGGCCGCTCAACTGCAGTTCGGTGCGATTCGTGCGCTTGCCCGGTGGGGGCTGGCTCTGGCATCACAATGCGCTCAGTCAAACTGCCCGGAACAAGCGCATGAAACTTGGGTCGACTCTCGCCTTCGCCGCTCTTTGCGCCTGGCCGCTGCACACGTTCTCACAGCAGCTCTACCGCTGTGGCAACACCTACAGCCAGACACCTTGCGCACCCGATGCCGCGTCGGCGCGCATTTCGGCCGGGGCCGCTCCTGCGCCGGCGGCTGGGGCGGTGGGCAAGGACGTGTGTGCCACCGATGGTGTGGCGATGATGAACTTCCCCGACCCCGAGAGCACGCGCATCCGCTCGGTCACCAAGGCGGGCGCCGAAGTCATTCAATACGCTGGCAAGCCGATCGCGGCACGCAAATACCAACTGGCCATCAACACCAAGGACCGAGCCGGCGCCTACACCGGCGACCGGGTGTACCTGTGTTACCTGAGTGAAGACGAACGGCGTGTGCTCAAGGTCGATGCGATGCGGCCATAAGCCGTTGTTGCCGGGCCCGAGTATTGCAATAGACTCGCCCGTCGTTCGTCATCCACAAGGTGGCCCATGAATCAACTTTTCCGTTCCGCCTGCCATACCCTGGCAGCTTCCCTGGTGATGTTGGCACCCCTCGGTGCACACGCTGCGACCACGCTCATCTACTGCTCCGAGGGCAGCCCCGAGGGTTTCGACCCCGGGCGCTACACCGCCGGCACCACCTTCAACGCCAGCTCTCAGCCGCTCTTCAACCGGCTGGTCGAGTTCGAGACGGGCGGCACGCGCCTGGTGCCCGGTCTGGCCGAGCGCTGGAGTGTCAGCTCCGACGGGTTGGTCTACACGTTCTACCTGCGCAAGGGCGTCAAGTTCCACAGCACCGAGTGGTTCAAGCCCACACGCGAGCTGAACGCCGACGACGTGGTCTTCACCTTCGACCGCATGATCAACAAGGAGAACGCCTTTCAAAAGGCGGTGCCCGCGTCGTTCGAGTACGCCTCCGACATGGGCCTGGACACCAACATCGCCAAGCTCGACAAGCCCGATGCGATGACGGTGCGGTTCACGCTCAAGACCGTCGACGCCGCCTTTCTGGCCAACATGGCAATGGACTTTGCCTCCATCCACTCGGCCGAATACGCCGACAAGCTCTTGAAGGCCGGCACCGGCGTCGAGCTCAACACCAAGCCGGTCGGCACCGGGCCGTTTGTCTTCAGGCGTTATGAAAAAGACGCGCAGATCCGCTACGCCGCCTTCGAGAGCTATTGGGGTGGCAAGGCCAAGATCGACAACCTGGTCTTTGCCATCACCGTCGACTCGGCGGTGCGTGCGCAAAAACTCAAGGCCGGTGAGTGCCACCTGTCGGCCTACCCGAAGCCGGCCGAGGTCGAGGTGCTCAAGAAAGACCCGAATCTCAAGCTGATGTCGCAAAACGGCCTCAACGTGGGCTACCTCTCGCTCAACGTCAAGCGCAAGCCCTTCGACAGCCTGGAGGTGCGCCAGGCCATCAACATGGCCATCAACAAGAAGTCGCTGGTCGATGCGGTTTACCAGGGCGCGGGGGCGGTGGCGGTGAACCCCATTCCGCCGACCATGTGGTCCTACAACCGCGCGGTCAAGGACTATGAATACAACCCCGCCAAGGCGCGCGCGCTGCTGGCCAAGGCAGGCTACCCCAACGGCTTCGAGACCAAGCTGTGGGCCTTGCCGGTGCAGCGTCCCTACAACCCCAACGGCGCGCAAGCGGCCGAGCTGATCCAGGCCGACCTGGCGCAGGTGGGCATCAAGGCGCAGATCGTCAAGTACGAATGGGCCGAGTACCTCAAGCGCGCCAAGGCCGGCGAGAGCGACATCGGCATGTTCGGCTGGACGGGCGACAACGGCGACCCCGACAACTTCATGGCCACGCTGCTCGGCTGCGCGGCCGTGGGCGGCTCCAACTACGGCCAGTGGTGCGACAAAGAATACGACGGCCTGATCCAGCAGGCCAAGCAGACCTCTGACCAGAGTGCGCGCACCAAGCTCTATGAGCGTGCACAGGTGGTGTTCAAGCGTGAAGCACCCTGGGTGCCGATGGCGCACTCGGTGGTCTATCAGCCGATGCGCAAGAACGTCGAGGGCTACAAGATGAGCCCGTTCGGCTCGGTGCAGTTCTACGGCGTGAGCCTCAAGTAAACCGGGTGCCCCTTGGCCGCGCACCCGTTCTGGGTGCGCGTCATACGTCTCTTCCAGAGGTTCTCATGCGATTGCGCACCCTTGTGATGGCCGTGCTGCTGCTGCACACCGGCCTGGCCTGTGCCCAGACCCTTGGTTCGGGCATCGACCGCAGCGGCTTCGATGCCAACGTGCGGCCGCAGGACGACCTGTTCCGTGCGGCCAACGGCCAGTGGATCAAGAACACGCCGATCCCGCCCGACAAGTCGGTGTATGGCCCGACCCAGGAGCTGAGCGATCGGGCCGACGCGCGTGTGCGCGCCATCTGCGAAGAGCTGGGCCGCGGCAGTGCCGCGCCGGGCAGCGTGGAGCAGAAGGTCGGCGCGTACTACCGCAGCTATCTGGACGTGGCAACGATCGACGCCGCCGGGCTGGCCCCGATCGCGCCTGCGCTGGCTGAGATCGATGCGCTCACCAGCAAGACCGGCCTGGCCGAGCTGTGGGGCCGCTGGCAAGGCGTGGTGAGCGCGCCGATGGCGGCGATCGTGGGCGCCGACCCCAAGCAGCCGGGCATCAACCGGGTTGCGGCCATGCAGTCGGGTCTGGGCCTGCCCGACCGCGAGTACTACCTCGATCGCAAAGAGAGTTTTGTGCGCGCCCGCGCGGCCTACCTCACCTACCTGGAGACCTTGCTGCGCCTGAGCGGAGACGCGCAGGCCGCGGCGCACGCCCAGGCTGTGTTGGCGCTCGAGACCGAGCTGGCGCGTGTGCAGTGGAACGTGATCGACAGCCAGGACGCCCTCAAGACCTACAACCCGATGACGCTGCCCGCGCTGGCGCGCCGTGCCCCGGGCCTGGACTGGGCCGCGTATTTCCACGCCGCTGCCATCCCGAAGATCGACCGCCTGTCGGTGCAACAACCCAGCTATGCCACGGCGTTGGGCCGCCTGGTGCAGCGCACGCCGCTGGCCACGTGGCAGCTGTACCAGCGGGTGCGCCTGCTCGATGCCAGCGCCTCGGTCTTGCCCCAGCCCTGGCGCGATGCCCAGTTCGCCTTGCGCGGCAAGGCCTTGCGCGGGCAGGAGCAAGACAAGCCGCGCTGGCAGCACGCCACCGCAGCGATCGACGTGGCGCTCGGCGAAGCGGTGGGGCAGGTCTACGTGGCGCGCCACTTTCCGCCGCAGGCCAAGCAGCGCATGCAGGCGCTGGTGGCCAACCTGTTCACGGCTTACGGTCAATCGATCGACAAGCTCACGTGGATGACCCCGGCCACCCAACGGCGCGCCCGCGAGAAGCTCGGCAAGTACGTGGTCAAGATCGGCTACCCCGATGTCTGGCGCGACTATGGTGCCCTCGAGGTGCGTGATGGCGACGCCTACGGCAACCTGGTGCGCGCCGGTCGCTTCGAGCACGAGCGGCTGGCCCGGCAGGTGGGCCTGCCGGTCGATCGCAACGAGTGGTACATGACGCCGCAGACCGTCAACGCGTACTACAACCCGAGCGCCAACGAGATCGTGTTCCCGGCCGCCATCCTCGACGTGCCGTTCTTCGACATGAACGCCGACGACGCCGTCAACTACGGCGCCACCGGTGCCACCATCGGCCACGAGATCAGCCACGGCTTCGACGACCAGGGCAGCCAGTACGACGGCGACGGCAAGTTGCAGAACTGGTGGACACGCGCCGACCGCCGGGCCTTCGACGCCCTCGGTGCGCGCCTGGCCAAGCAGTTCGACGCCTACGAGCCCGTGCCCGGCCACAAGGTCAACGGCCGCCTGACCCTCGGCGAAAACATCGCCGACCTGTCGGGCCTGGAGATTGCCTACAAGGCCTGGCGCCTGTCGCTCAAGGGCAAGGAGCCGGCGGTGATCGACGGCTTGACCGGTGACCAGCGCTTCTTCATGGGCTGGGCGATCTCGTGGCGCGAGAAGATGCGCGACGCCCGGTTGATCGAGTTGCTGATCTCCGACCCGCATGCGCCGGCC
>NZ_JANOCG010000238.1:0-1642 GCF_031412075.1 Rhizobacter sp. | reverse complement strand
GCTGGCGACCTGGCGGTCATTGAAGCCGGCGGGCACGCTGGCGCTGTGCGCCACGCCGGCCAGCAGCATGAGGCCCGCCGCCAGCAAGGCACGCGGATGGAGGTTCTTGAAATTTGGCACGAGCTGTCTCCTTATTTGACGATGACCGTGTACATGCTGCCGGCCGAAGTGGACGGCCCGAGGTTCACGGCACCTGCGGGGAAGTTCTTGCGGAAGAGGGTGAAGTTCCGGGGCTCGCCTTCGTTGTTGACGAGCTTCTGCCCGGTGTTGGTCCAACCGGTCATCCAGGGTCGCGCACCCACACGGTCGTCGATCGCGATGTAGACGTCGGCCGTCTGGCTGATGCTGAAGCTGACAGTCGGGTCGCCGGTGAAGCCCTTGGAATCGTTCGCCGTGCGGATCCAGCGCCCGCCCAGCACGATGCTCGGCACCGTGGTGAAGGTGTAGACGCGGTCACCGTATTGCACGGCGCCGTTTTGCAGGCTGTTCTGGACCGACCAGTCGGCGGCGTTGGCGGTGTCACGCACCGACAGGTTGGTGATGTTCACCGGGGTGGTGGCGTCCACGCCGTCATCGATCTGCTGCAGGTAGGCCACCAGTTGATCGAGCTGGGTGGCGCTCAAGCCCGCGGTGGTGCCATGGCGCCCGCTCGGGTTGGCGGTGGTCAGCACGTCGCGCAGCGTGGCCGCCGAGCCGTCGTGCAGGTAGGGCGCGGTGTCCCACAGGCCCTTCAAGGTAGGCGTGTCCAGGCCGGTGAGCGTGGCGCCCAGGCGCCGGCCCGACGAAGCCTTGATGGTGCCCACGTCGCGCAACACGCCGCTTGGGCTGTCGGTGAAGTCGGTGCCCGAGTGGCAGGTGGCGCATTGGCCGCTGCCGTTGAAGATCTGCTGGCCAGCCACAGCCGCAGCGGTGAGCGAACCGTCGGCATTGCGGAAGGGGCTGCGGCCCACGCTGTTGAGCGAGCTCACGTAGGCGGCCAGTGCATCGAGGTCGGCGTTGAGGCCGGCCTTCGGGTCACCGAGCGGCTGGTTGCGCGTACCGGTGTTGAACTGCGCGTCGCTCAGGAAGCCGGTGCCACCGAAGGCACCGCGGATGTCGTGCTCGAAGTCCTGGATCTCGTTGAAGTTGGCCGTCCAGTGCACACGGCCCTGCCCCATGCCACGCCGGCCGTTGAGCGGCACGGTGTTGCGCAGGCCTTCGCCGCGGTCGGTGAAGTCCATGGTGCGGCCATCGTGCCCGCCGTCCTGGTGGCAGCTCGCGCACGAGATGTACTTGTCGCGGTTCATGCGCCGGTCGTCGGCGTTGTAGAAGATGCGCTTGCCGTTGAACACGTTGGCAGCCAGCGCCTCGCCGCTCACGGCCGCAATGTCGACCAGCTTGGTGGCGTTGTTGCTGGTGGCGTTGAGCAGGCCGCTCACGTCGTACACACCCACGTTGCGCGACATGAAGTTCTGCACGTACAACCGGCCGTTTGGCGTGACCAGCAGCCCGCGCGGCGCACGGCCCACGTTGACGAGCCCGGTGACGAGCTGGCGGTTGTAGGCGTCCATCACCTCGATCTGGTTGGTGCCCTGGGTGGAGATGAAGGCGTAGTCACCCAGCGGGCTGAAGGCCACGGCGTTGGCCATGTCGCGGTCGTTCA
>NZ_JANOCG010000237.1:0-2585 GCF_031412075.1 Rhizobacter sp. | reverse complement strand
CACGGCTGGCGCAAGCTGCTGCGCCACCCGGCCATTCACACCTACCGCATCCACAGCGTGCCCGAGGTGACGCCGGTGCTGAAGTTCATCCAGCACCATTCCAAACAAGACGACCAAGAGGCCTACAGCACGCTCAACATGGGCGCGGGCTTTGCGTTGTTCGTGAAGGCCGAAGACGCCGAGCGCACGGTGCAGGTGGCGCAGGCACAAGGCGTGAAAGCCTTGATCGCAGGCCGTGTGGAGGCGGGCCCCAAGAAGCTCATCATCGAGCCGTTGAACATCGAGTTTGGAGACGACGCGCTGCAACTGCGCTGACTCCCACAAGCCCTTGTGGGGCCGAGTCATCAAAGCAGTCCCCTACAATCACCCGTGACGGGCCTCCCCGCATGGAAGCGCGCCCAAACGGGTCAGGTTGGGAACGAAGCAGCCCTAAGCGTTGCAACCAGTGCCGGGGGTAAGGCTCGTCACCCTCCTCCCCTTCAAGCTACAGCCGCAGCGGCAACTCAGCCGGTCAGCGCGAAACATCGCATGCGCGTGGCCGCGCCTGCCGGCACGGGCATGGTCACATCGTCGGGCGGCAGGCAAGAGGTGCCGGCGCGCATCAGGTTGTCCACCACCAGCCCGTCTTCGTCGTCCAGCACTTCAGCGAGAAATCGGTGGTCCTGGCCGAACAGCAAGGCGCGTGTGGCGCGGTCGCTGCCCAGCAAGATGAGGTATTTGGCGGTGTGCTCGGTGCCGTGTTGCTTGATCGGGTTCATGTCTTCTTGCAGGTACTCGCAAAGGATCGATGGCGGCGCTCACGCGCGCTTTGATTTCCTGGGGGTGGGTTCAGCGGGTGCTTGTTCAGCGGGTTCTTTCTGGCGCTGGTAGGCGTTGTCCATCGGCACGCCGCGATCGGTGTCCATGCGCCCGGCCATCACGTCGTCGTGGGCTTGCTGGATGACCGGCTGCACTGCTTCGCTGATCTGGCTGTCGGACGACTCGTCGCGCTCGTGCGGGAGCCGCGGCACCGGCTTGTCATGGATCGACGGGCTGGTTCGGCCAAAGCGCTTGGGCTTCACCTCGCATCTCCAGGGTCTTCCCCCTTGGAACGCGATTTGCCGATCTCTTCCGCCTGCTTCAGTTCTTGAGCTTCTTGGGGGTCTTTCGGCTTGGCCTTGCGGGCCGCCTCGTCCACCTTGCCCGATTCGGCAAAGTCTTGCGCTGCCTTGTCGTAGCGACGCGCGGCTTCGTAGTCGCCTTCGCCTTGAATCTTGCCGCTGGTGCCGGTCACCGTCTTGGGTGTTTGTGCCTTCATGGTCTTCTCCTTGGGGGGAGTGAATGTGAGGAGGCAACGATAGGCAAGCGGGTCGATGAGGGCCACCGGTCGCCCGCGCAAATGCGGGTCGGATCGCGGGCCCGACTCGGGTAGGACGAGTCCGACCTTGCGGAGTTGGCTCAGGGCGAGAGGTCGCAGCGAGGCAGCAGCTCGAAAAACGCTGATGCGGCGGCTTCGCCTTGCAGACCCGCTTCATCGAAGAAGGGATCGAGCGCCGATGCATCGCAGTAGCCGCTGCACCATTGCTTCTGCCGCCTGGGCGAGCCGCCCGATGAAATGTGCAACACCCGCAGGCCGGTGTGGCGAGGATCCGCCTCGACCTCGCGGTACACCGCCGAGATGTCGAGCACCGGGCCTTCCAACAGCTCGCAGAAGCGCTCCCCATCGAAGATGACGGCACCTGTCAGGCCGAGCGTGGCATTGCGTTGGCGCGATGCCTGCCAGATGTCCTTGACGGCGCCCAGGCTGGTTTCGGGCGCCAGCCGGCTCACCCACAAGACGCAGGAAACAAGGTCGGTCGCTGCCATGGGGCGTGTGGTTTCGCAATACATGACGCAATCTAGCCGCGGCTTTCAGGGGCCGCTGTGTCGAATGACATACCGTTGTGTGCCCGATACTTGCCCCCATGGGGCTCGAAGGGAGAACGCCATGAACGAGGTCAGCTGCAAGGACTGCCCGCTGCGCACGCTGCAGCTTTTCACGCCGCATGCAGACGAAGACGTCGTGCTGATCCAGTCGCTCAAACGGGGCCAGGTGGCCCTGGGCGCCGGGCAGGACATCATTCACGAGGGCCAGGCCGATGCGCCGCTCTACACCTTGTGGGCGGGCTGGGCTTTTCGCTACAAGACGCTCCCCGACGGGCGGCGGCAGATCCTCAACTTCCTGCTCCCGGGCGACTTCATCGGCGTGCAGCAGAAGATGTCGGACGCGCTCTCGCACGGCGTGCAGGCGCTCAGCGAGGTGCAGCTGTGCGTGTTCTCGCGCGACACACTCTGGCAGCTTCACCGCACCCGGCCCCACATGGGCTTCAACCTCACCTGGCTGATCGCGCAGGAGCAGTCGCTGGTCGACGACGGCTTATTGTCCGTGGGCCGGCGCAGCGCCGAAGAGCGGGTGGCGGTGCTGCTCATCCTGCTGTTCAAGCGGGCGGCGGCGAAGTTCCCCGACGCAGGCGCCGGCGGTGTGCCCTTCCCGTTGACCCAGCAGCACATCGCCGATGCACTGGGCTTGTCGCTGGTGCACACCAACAAGACCCTGCGCAAGCTCG
>NZ_JANOCG010000236.1:0-2253 GCF_031412075.1 Rhizobacter sp. | reverse complement strand
GGCCTGGATGGAGCCGGTCTCCGAGATCGCCATCGTGCCGGTGGCCGAGTGCAGCTGGCCGACGGTGACTTCGGTGTCGGTGATCGCGAGCTTGGTGGTGTTGACCTTGGCGGTGGGGAAGGCCTGCGCCAGGCTCAGGCCACTGAGGCCCATGAGCGGCAGTGCGGCCGCGCCTTGCAGCAGGCGGCGGCGTTGCTGGGAAGGAGTGAACGGGGAGTGGGGGGACTGGGAATCGTGGTCGTTCGACATGGGGCTTCTCCGAGCGGGTTGTGGGCAAGGCGGTGAACCGAGGCGGCACCAAACGCGTGCAGCGATTTCGCATTCACCATGGGCTCAAAGGTAGGAGAAGGACTACGCAGGCTGAATACGTCAATCAACGTAGCTGCTCTGGGAGGGTGTGCGCTGACACTGCGTCCAACCCCGTTCGCCCTGAGCCTGTCGAAGGGCTTGTGTGCTCGTCACCGAGGGCATCGACAGGCTCAGCCCGAACGGGCGTTCCAGCGGGAGCGCTTCTTGCAACTCACCTCGCAGGAGGTGAGTCCGTGTCCGTCGCTACTCAGAAGATCTTTCGCATCCGTCGCGACTACAACACCTGGGTTGCCAACGAGACCCTGGAAGACTATGCGTTGCGCTACACGCCGCGCACCTTTCGCAAGTGGAGCGAGTTCCGTGTCGCCAACACGGCCTTCGGCGCGACGTCTTTTCTCGCGCTCGAAGCCATCGGTGGCTCGATCGCGCTGAGCTACGGTTTCAGCAATGCGCTGTGGGCCATCCTCGTCGTGGGGATCATCACCTTCCTCACCGGCCTGCCGATCAGCTACTACGCCGCCAAGTACGGCGTCGACATGGACTTGCTCACCCGAGGCGCGGGCTTCGGCTACCTCGGCTCCACGCTCACCTCGTTGATCTACGCGAGCTTCACCTTCATCTTCTTTGCGCTCGAAGCGGCCATCCTGGCGCTGGCTTTGCAGATGTATTTCGATTGGCCCTTGCCGCTGTGCTACCTGCTCTCGTCCTTGGGCATCGTGCCGCTGGTGATGTACGGCATCACGCAGATCTCGCGGCTGCAGCTGTGGTCGCAGCCGCTGTGGATCGTGTTGCTGGTGCTGCCCTATCTCTTTGTGCTGGCGAAAAACCCGCAGGCCTTCAGCGATTTCACCGGCCTGGTGGGGCGTGAGTCGGGCAGCAACAGTTTCAGCTGGTTGATGTTTGGCGCGGCGGCGACCGTCGCTTTTTCGCTCGTGGTGCAGATCGGTGAGCAGGTCGACTACCTGCGCTTCCTGCCCGAAAAAACCGCGGCCAACAAACGCCGCTGGTGGGCCGCGGTGTTGATCGCCGGGCCCGGCTGGATCGTGCCGGGCATGGTCAAGATGCTCGGCGGCGCCTTCCTCGCCTTCCTCGCGCTGCAGCACCAGATCCCCACCGACAAGGCGGTCGAGCCCACGCAGATGTACCTGGCCGCGTTTGCCTACGTGTTCGACAACCCGGCCTGGGTGCTGGCCATCACCACACTGTTTGTCGTGGTGTCGCAGGTCAAGATCAACCTCACCAACGCCTACGCCGGCTCGCTGGCCTGGAGCAATTTTTTCGCGCGCCTCACGCACAGTCACCCGGGAAGAGTGGTGTGGCTGGTGTTCAACGTGCTGATCGCCGTGCTGCTGATGACACTCGGTGTGTTCGAGGCGCTGGAGCGTGTGTTGGGCCTCTACAGCAACGTCGCCATCGCGTGGGTGGGAGCCCTTGTGGCGGACCTCGTCATCAACAAGCCGCTGGGCCTGAGCCCCAAACACATCGAGTTCAAACGCGCCCACCTGTACGACATCAACCCGGTCGGCCTAGGCTCGATGCTGATCGCCGCGGTGCTCGCCATCGTCGCTTACGCCGGTGCGATGGGCCCCGAAGCCGAGGCCTTTGCGCCCTTCATCGCGCTCGTCACCGCCATGGTCTTGTCACCGTTGATCGCCTGGGCCACGCGCGGGCGTTATTACATCGCGCGGCGCAGCACCACCCGCTGGGCGCCGGGGCAGAGCGTGATGTGCTCGGTGTGCGACAACGCCTTCGAGTCCGAAGACATGGCCCACTGCCCGGCCTATGACGCGCCGATCTGCTCGCTGTGCTGCACGCTCGAATCGCGCTGCCACGACCGGTGCAAGACCAACTCGCGCGCCGCCGAGCAGGTGAGCACGGCGCTGGCCACCGTGCTGCCCGAGCGCCTGGCCGCGCACGTCAACTCGCGCGTGGCGCACTACCTGG
>NZ_JANOCG010000235.1:0-7075 GCF_031412075.1 Rhizobacter sp. | reverse complement strand
TGAAGACCCTGGCGGCGGCATTGAAGCCATGAGTCACGTGCCAAGATCGTGGCACCCTGGAGGTGCACACGATGGTTTGGTTCGACGGTTTCGAAGCTGGGTTTCACGAGGTCAACGGCCAGCGCCTCTTCGCGCGCACGGGCGGCAAGGCGGGCGGCCCGCCGCTGCTGCTCTTGCACGGCTTCCCGCAGACCCACGCCATCTGGCACCGTGTGGCACTCGCGCTGCAAGACCGCTTCTTTCTGGTGATGCCCGACCTGCGTGGGTATGGCGACTCGTCCAAACCAGAGAGCGACGCCACCCACGCGAGCTACAGCAAGCGTGCGATGGCCGCCGACATGGTGGCGCTGATGCACTCGCTCGGCCACACATGTTTTGGCCTGGTCGGCCATGACCGCGGTGGCCGTGTGGCACACCGGCTCGCGGTGGATCACCCGCAGGCGGTGAGCCAGCTGTGTGTGATCGACATCGCGCCGACGCTCGACATGTACAACGCCACCGACATGCGCTTTGCCGTGGCCTACTACCACTGGTTCCACTTGGTGCAGCCGGCACCGTTGCCCGAACGCATGATCGGCGCTGACCCGCTGTTCTACCTGCGCTGGAAGCTGGGCGGCTGGGGCAGCAAGGGCATCGACTACATCGAGCCCGAGGCGCTGGCCGAGTACGAACGCTGCTTCGTGTTGCCCGAGAACATCCACGCCACCTGCGAGGACTACCGCGCCTCGGCAGGCATCGACCTCGAGCACGACCGCACGTCGCGCACGGCGGGTGAGCGCATCGCCTGCGACACGCTGGTGTTGTGGGGCAAACGTGGTGTGGTGCACCGCATGTTCAAGCCGCTGGAGCTGTGGCAAGCGCAGTGCGCCGGCACGGTGAGCGGCGATGGGCTGGAGGCCGGCCACTTTGTGCCGGAAGAGGCGCACGCCGCAGTGGCGCGCGCCCTTGGCCACTTTTTCTAGGCGCGCAAGATGCCGTCGGGCCCGAAGATGCCCAGCTTCACCGACGAGGTGCCGACATACGGCCCCGCGTTGCCAAAGTTGATGACCACCTCGCCCACCTCGAAGCCGCGAAGGCTGGCCAGGCCGGCACGCAGCTTCTCACGCGTGATGTCGCGGCCCGCACGGCGGATGCCTTCGGCCATGACCTGCGCGTTGATCCAGCTTTCCAGGCCCAGACTGAGCGGGGCTGCCTGGTTGGCGGCTTCGAGCGAGGCCTTGTAGGCGCGCACGACGGCAAATTTGGTCGCGTTGCCACCCGGAAATACCGAGGCCTGCGCCAGGCCCGTCAGGTGCTTGCCCAGGCGCTTGGCGTCGGTGAAAGTGACCGACAGGCCGATCACCGGCAAGCCCGCTGCTTTTTCGCGCAGCGACAGGATCATGTCGGTGGTGCCGGTGCCGGTGGTGCCCAGGAACACCGCACCGGCCTTGCTGTCGATGATCTGCTGCGCCACCTCGGCGTGGTTCTTGCCGTCCACCGCCAGCGGGATTGCCGCCACGGCCTTGAGCTTTTGTTCGGCCAGCACACGTTGTGCATTGCCGAGCACCTCTTTGCCGAAGGGGTTGTCGAGGTAGACCACCGCGATCTCTTGAATGCCCATCTGCACCAGCTGCTGCACCATGCGGGTGACTTCGTCGGTGTAGCTCGGGCGGATGTGGAACACGTACTTGTGTTCGGGCTTGCGCAGCGAGGCCGCGCCGGTGATCGGGCCCAGCACCGGGATGCCGGCCTTTTCGGTCATCGGCAGAATGGCGCCGTTGTTGGGCGTGCCGATGATCGACATCAGCGCGAAGGCGCTGTTGTCTTCGATCATCTGCTTCACGTTCTCGACCGTCTTCGCCGCCGCGTAACCGTCGTCCTTGTTGATGAAACGCAGCTCGCGGCCGTTGACGCCTCCGGCTTTGTTGATCTGGGCAAACGCCGCCCGGATGGCCGCCGAGTGCTCCTGCCCGGCGTTACCGAGCGGGCCGGTGAGTGCCGTCGAGTTGCCGATGGTGATGTGCTTGGAGCCGATCGCTTCGTCGCCTGCCGCCCAGGCCGGGTTGATGCAACTGACGGCGCCCAACGTGGCGGCGCCACGGCCGATGTGGTTCAGAAAGAGTCTGCGGTTGATCATGGGAGCGTCTCCAATAGTGCGTTGCTGCCGTCGAGGCAGAGCCAGCCCCTCGCACGAACCGCGCTTTTGCAGCGTCTGGTGTCATTCCATAACGAGTTGCTTGCCGGCAGGCTAGTGGCTGACGGGGTGCTTGTCGAGTCACGTTTGCGACAAGCCTGCCAACCGGCAGGCAGTATCGAGACGCCGTTCACGCTTGTGCATGTGCCTACTCTGTGCACCCGCGTGCACAAACAACGGGGGACCCACCCTCACTTCTTCGCGCTTGCCGGCGTCTTCGTCACGCGGGTGGCTTGGAAGGTGATGCGCACCGTCTCGCCCTGCAACAGGCTCAGCACCTGGCCTTCGATGCGGTACGCATTGGCGACACCCAGCAGCTCGATGAATCGTTGCTCCTGCTGCATCTGCGGGCAGGCCTTGCGCGTGCTGGCCAGCGCCGTCAGCGCGAGCTGCGTGCCGCGCTGTGTGTGTCGGCCGCGCAGGGTGTTGCAACCGGCGAAGCCGCTCA
Source organism: Rhizobacter sp. (assembly GCF_031412075.1). Lineage (GTDB taxonomy): Bacteria > Pseudomonadota > Gammaproteobacteria > Burkholderiales > Burkholderiaceae_C > Rhizobacter. The sequence goes on along the minus strand of NZ_JANOCG010000235.1, from coordinate 4,454 downwards.
GCCGCTGCGAGGCGGAATGCAGCACCAGGTGGGTGGGCTGCGGGCCGGTGCTCGCAGCGACCGCACCGTCCAGGGTCTGCAGTGTCCAGCGGGTGTCGCGCAGGGGCGAGTTGCCGGTTGGCGCGGCAGCTGTGGCAGCCAAGGCAGCGGGCGAGAGCACGCCGGCCAAACAAAGAGTCAACCAGCGAGAGCACAACAAATCGGGCATGCAGCAGCAAGAGGGTGAGCGAGGGAAACCAGCATACAAAGTAAAAAGCAGGTGTCCATGCTCCTTTTCGCCGAGCCAGCCGCACGGGCCACCGACTACCATCGCCGCCAATCGGTGCCGCAACGGGCTGTTGCCGAGCACCCTCCAAGAGAGAACTCCATGCGCGCCTGGCTGCTCACGCTGAACCGGTACTTCCCGATCCGCTACGCCACCTGGTTGTTGTGCGCCGTCGGCCTGCTGCTGTGCAGCTTCACCTGGGTCGCGTTCAACACCGGCGGCATGCTGGTGCTGCTGTTTGCGCTCGGGCTGGGGTTGGGTCTGCGCGACGTGCTGCAAACGCGGCATTCGGTGCTGCGCAACTACCCGGTGATCGGGCACCTGCGCTTTCTGCTGGAGTTCATCCGCCCCGAGATGCGGCAGTACTTCATCGAAAGCGACAACGAAGCCGCGCCCTTCTCGCGCCAGCAGCGCTCGCTGGTCTATCAGCGCTCCAAGGGCGCACCCGACAAACGCCCCTTCGGCACGCAGATGGACGTGGGCGCCACCGGTTATGAGTGGATCAACCACTCGCTGGTGCCGACCGAGCTGAGCACGCACGACTTTCGCATCATCATCGGCGCGCAGCGGGCCCAGCCCTATTCGGCCAGCGTGTTCAACATCTCGGCGATGAGCTTTGGCGCGTTGTCGGCCAACGCCATCCTGGCGCTCAACGCCGGCGCCAAGCGCGGCGGCTTTGCGCACGACACTGGCGAAGGCTCGATCAGCCAGCACCACCGCGCCAACGGTGGTGACCTGATCTGGGAGATCGGCTCGGGCTACTTCGGGTGCCGCAACGACGACGGCAGCTTCAACGCCGAGCGCTTCGCGGCCAACGCCTGCGACCCGCAGGTCAAGATGATCGAGCTCAAGCTCAGCCAGGGCGCCAAACCCGGCCATGGTGGCGTGTTGCCCGGCCCCAAGGTCACGATCGAGATCGCCCACGCACGCGGTGTGCCGCCCTGGGTCGACTGCATCTCGCCCGCACGGCACAGCGCCTTCGACACGCCGGTCGAGATGATGCAGTTCATCGACAAGCTGCGCAGCCTCTCGGGTGGCAAGCCCACCGGCTTCAAGCTGTGCATCGGCCACCCCTGGGAGTGGTTTGCACTCGCCAAGGCCATGCTCGAGACCGGCATCACACCCGACTTCATCGTGGTCGATGGTGCCGAGGGCGGCACCGGCGCGGCGCCGCTGGAGTTCACCGACCACGTGGGCGCACCGTTGCAAGAGGGCCTGCTGCTGGTGCACAACACGCTGGTGGGGCTCAACCTGCGCGACAAGGTTCGCATCGGCTGTGCTGGCAAGGTCATCAGCGCTTTCGACGTCGCCCGCATGATGGCGCTCGGCGCCGACTGGTGCAATTCAGCACGCGGTTTCATGTTTGCACTCGGCTGCATCCAGGCCCAGACCTGCCACACCGGCATGTGCCCCACCGGCGTGAGCACCCAAGACCCACAGCGCGAGCGCGCGCTGGTGGTGCCCACCAAGGCCAACCGAGTCCACCTTTATCACGAGAACACGCTCAAGGCCTTGAAGGAGCTGGTGCAGGCCGCCGGCCTCACGCACCCCGGTGCCATCACCGCCTCGCACATCGTGCGCCGCTGCAACGACCACCAGGTCAAGCTGCTGGCGAACCTGCTGTCCTTTGTGCGTCCGGGCGAGTTGCTCAGCGGCGAGATGCCGCACAACGTGTTCAAGCTCTACTGGCCGATGGCCAGCGCACACAGCTTTGCAGCCACCCCCTGAGCACTCCGTTGAGCACCCCCTGAGACGCGGGGATGAACCCGGGTTTACGGGGATGCACCATGGGGGCAGCTGACACAACAATGTGTCCACACCCGGCTCGCACCTCTGCCCCCACTTCCCCTTCATGCCGTCCATCGTCCTGCTGCAGCGCGACCACGAAGCCAGCCCCCGGCTGCAAGCGCTGATCGATGCTTCTGAAAATTTCTGGGTGTGCGGCGTGGTCCACACGGTCGAACAGGCGCGCAAGCTGGTTCGCCAAGGGGCACCCGACATCCTCGTCACCGACATGCGCGTGCAAGATGGTGACGTGCAGCCGCTGCTGAGCGAGCTGCGCCAAGGCGCCCGCGCACCCGGGCCGCACGTGCTCGTCACCATGCTCGCGCACGACGACCACCTGCTGCTGGAGGCGCTGCGCGCCGGCGCCGACGGTTACTGGGTTCACACCAAGGAGCCGCAGGCGCTGATCAGCGCACTGGCACAGCTGTGGCGCGGCGAGTCGCCGATCTCGCCGACGATTGCGCGCCAGGTCTTGTCGCACTTCCGCATGCCGGCCCAGCCCGAGTTCGACTCCATGACGGAGTCGCTCAACCCACTCGTGCTCACCGGCACCGAACAAGCCATCCTGCAGTGGGCCGCTCAGGGCTACCTGATCGACGAGATTGCGCAGCAATGGCAGTCGAGCGTGCACACCGTGGCTTGCGGCATTCGCCGCGTGTACCACAAGCTGCAATTCGATCGCAAGGCCAGCGGGCTGAGCCTTCAAGCCGCCTGACAAGGCCCCCCAGTCACTTCGCTCCTGCCCCCAAGGGGCGCCGCCTAGCGGCCCGGCAAGGCCGGTTCCGCGGGCGTTGCTTGATGGAGAGTCTGCTTCGCGACTCGTTTCAGCCCTTCGGCGGCAACGTATCCACAAAACTCTGGCGCTGGGCCAGCTTCGCGTCCAACTTCTCGAGGTTCGGGTACTGCGAGCGCCAATCGATGTGGGCGAAGCGGAAGTCGAGATAACCCAGCGCGCAGCCGGTCGCGATGTCGGCCAGTGAGAAGTGAATGCCCGAGCAGAAGGGTTTGTCACCCAGGCCCTGGCTCATGGCGGCCAGCGAGGCATGCACCTTGTCCATCTGGCGGCTCACCCAGGCATCGCTGCGTTGGGCTTCGCTGCGGCCGGCCCAGGTCTGCTCGAGTCGGGCCAGGATGGCAGCGTCGAGCACGCCGTCGGCCAGCGCTTCCCAGGTGCGCACCTCGGTGCGCTCGCGGCCGCGCTCGGGGATCAGGCGGCCTACCGGCGAGAGGGTGTCGACGTATTCGACGATCACGCGCGAGTCGAACACCGCTTCGCCGCCTTCCATCACCAGGCACGGCACCTTGCCGAGCGGGTTCGACTTGAGGATGGTGTCGCGATTCCAGACGTCTTCCAGCTCCATTTGGTAGTCGAGCCGTTTTTCGGCCATCACGATGCGCACTTTGCGAACGTAGGGGCTGGTGAGCGCGCCGATGAGTTTCATATGGTGTGTCTTCCCTGTTTGAAATCATTCTAGCGAAGGGCCACCCCTGAAACGGCTATCTGCGCAGCGACCAATCCACCTGGGATGAGCGTCCCGCAAGAGACAGCGTGGCCGTGTTCGCCGGCGTGCGCGAGATCACCGCGCCCCGCCGCACCACCGCCAGCCGCGTGGCGCGCAGACGAATCGCTTCGACCGGCGAGCTCGCCTGCAACAGCACAAAATCGGCGTGGCAGCCCACGCCGAGCCCGTAGCCCTCGAGCCCGAGCACCTTGGCGGGGTTGACGGTGACGGCATCGAAACACGCGCGCATCTGCGCCTGCGAGGTCATCTGCGCCACATGCAGGCCCATGTGGGCCACCTCCAGCATGTCGCCACTGCCGAGCGAGTACCACGGGTCCATCACGCTGTCGTGGCCAAACGCGACCGTCACGCCGGCGGCCATCAGCTCGGGCACGCGTGTCATGCCGCGCCGCTTGGGGTAGGTGTCGTGGCGGCCCTGCAGCACGATGTTGGCCAGCGGGTTGGGAATGGCGTGCACCTGCGCTTCGGCGATCAGCGGGATCAGCTTGGTCACGTAATAGTTGTCCATCGAATGCATCGACGTGAGGTGCGAGCCCGCCACGCGCCCGTGCAGCTTCAGGCGCTGAGTGTGGAAGGCCAGCGTCTCGATGTGGCGGCTCATCGGGTCGTCTGTTTCGTCGCAGTGCATGTCGACCTGCAACCCACGCTCGGCTGCCACCTCGCACAACAGGCGCACGCTCTCGGCGCCATCGGCCATGGTGCGCTCGAAGTGCGGGATGCCACCCACCACGTCGACACCGCGATCGAGCGCCCGCTTCAAATTGACCAACGCATTCGGCGCGCGCAGCACACCGTCTTGCGGAAAGGCCACCAACTGCATGTCGAGGTAAGGCTTCACCTGCGCTTTGACGTGCAGCAAGGCATCGACCGCGAGCAAGCGG
>NZ_JANOCG010000234.1:0-6461 GCF_031412075.1 Rhizobacter sp. | reverse complement strand
TGTCGGGCCTGGAGATTGCCTACAAGGCCTGGCGCCTGTCGCTCAAGGGCAAGGAGCCGCCGGTGATCGATGGCTTGACCGGCGACCAGCGCTTCTTCATGGGTTGGTCGATCTCGTGGCGCGAGAAGATGCGCGACGCCCGGCTGATCGAGCAGCTCATCTCCGACCCGCATGCGCCGGCCGACACCCGCACCAATGGCACGGTGGTCAACCTCGATGCTTTCCACGAGACCTTTGGCACCCGACCCGGTGACCGCCTGTACAAACCGCGCGACCAGCGCATCCGCATCTGGTAGCTGCGTTGGTGGCACTTGAGGCACTACAGTGATTGTTCTCCCGCCCTACCGCTTGACCCCGCCCGCCATGCTCATGAAAAAAGCCCATCCCGTGTCGCGGCTCCTGCTGCTGACTTTGTGTTTTGCCGGCGCCGCCCAGGCCGCCGGCACGCTGACGGTGTGCACCGAAGCCTCGCCCGATGGCTTTGACATTGCGCAGTACGAGTCGACCGTCACCAACGACGCCGCCGGCCGCACGATCTACGACCAGCTGCTCGGCTTCAAGCCCGGCACCACCGAGATCCAGCCCGGCCTGGTCGAGACCTGGCAGGTCAGCGCCGATGGCCAGGTCTACACACTGCAGTTGCGCAAAGGCGTGAAGTTCCACACCACACCCTGGTTCAAGCCCACGCGCGACTTCAACGCCGACGACGTGCTGTGGTCCGTCAACCGCATGCGCGACAAGAAGCACCCCGCCCACGCCGCCGCCAAAAACGGCTATGTGTACTGGGAGGGCATGGGCATGACGCAGCTCATCAAGGCGATCGACAAGGTCGACGCGGGCACCGTGCGCATCACGCTCACGCGCGCCGACGCGCCGTTTCTGGCGGGCCTCGCGATGGAGGCCATCGGCTCGGTGTTTTCGGCCGAATACGGTGAGCAGCTGCAAAAGGCCGGCAAGCTCGACCAGCTCAACACCCAGCCGGTGGGCAGCGGCCCCTTCGTCTTCAAGAGCTACCAGAAAGACGCCGTCATCCGCTACACCGCCAACACCGCCTACTGGGGCGGTGTGCCGAAGATCGACAACCTCATCTTCGCCATCACCCTCGACCCCAACGTGCGGGTGCAGCGGCTGAAGGCCGGCGAGTGCCTGGTGGGCAGCAACATGAAGCCCGAGACGGTGAGCACCTTCGACAAGGACCCGAACGTCAAGGTCGTGCGCAACAACCCGCTGCTCACCGGCTACATCGCGCTCAACACCCAGCGCCGCTTTCTCTCTGATCGTCGATTTCGCGAGGCGCTTTGGCTGGCCTTCGACAAGAAGACCTACGTGGCCTCGGTCTACGGCGGCAACGCCACGCCAGCGGCCAGCCTGTTGCCGCCGCCCATGTGGAGCCACGACAAGAGCCTGCCGGAGCGCAGCGACCTCGAGCGCGCCAAGCAGCTCGTCAAGGCGAGTGGCTACGACGGCACCGAGCTCGCGCTGTTCACCCGCATCGGCGGCTCGATCGACGGCAAGCGCGCGGCCGAGCTGATGCAGGCCGACTGGGCGCGCATCGGCGTCAAGGTCAAGGTGCAGATGATCGAGTGGGGCGAGATGCTCAAGCGCACCGGCCGCGGCGAGCACGACATCACCTTCATCAACTGGGCCGGTGACAACGGCGACCCCGACAATTTCCTCACACCCAATCTCAGCTGCGCCGCGGTGGCGAGCGGCGGCAACAAAAGCCAGTGGTGCCACAAGGGCTTCGATGAGCTGCTCGATGCCGCCCGCAAGACGGTCGACACCAAGAAGCGCACCGAGCTGTACGTGAAAGCGCAGAAGTTAATCTACGACGAAGTGCCGGTGATCCCGACCGTTTACCCGGTCAACATGACCGCCATCAACAAGCGGGTGGAGGGCATGGTGCCCAACCCGTTTGCGCACAACGACTTTCGCTCGGTGAGCGTCAAGTAAAGCATTGATGCTGGGCTTCATCCTGCGCCGGCTGGCGCTCGTCATCCCGACCTTTCTCGGCATCACGCTGCTGGCGTTTTCGCTGATCCACCTGATCCCCGGTGACCCGGTGCAGGTGATGGCGGGTGAGCGCCGGCTCGACCCGGCCTTTCATGCCGAGGTGCTGCAGCGCCTGGGCCTGGATCGACCGCTGTGGGAGCAGTACCTCGCCTACCTGTGGAAGGCGCTGCACCTCAACCTGGGCGAATCGTTTGTCACCCACGAAGCGGTGTGGAGCGAATTCCTGAAGCTCTTCCCAGCCACGCTGGAGCTGTCGGTCTGTGCCATGTTCCTCGCGGTGGTGATCGGCGTGCTGGCGGGTGTGCTGGCGGCCATCAAGCGCGGCACGGTGCTCGACCATGGCGTGATGGGCCTGTCGCTCACTGGCTTTTCGATGCCCATCTTCTGGTGGGGTCTGCTGCTGATCATGTTTTGTTCGGTCTACATGCGCGAGTGGGCGCCGGCCTGGGCGCTGCCGGTGTCGGGCCGCCTGGCGCTCGAGTTCGACATCGCCCCGCGCAGCGGCTTCATGCTGATCGACACCTGGTTGTCGGGCGAGCCGGGGGCGTTCAAGTCGGCGCTGTCGCACCTGGTGCTGCCATCCATCGTGCTGGGCACGGTGCCGCTGGCGGTGATCGCGCGCATGACACGCTCGTCGATGCTCGAAGTGCTGCGTGAAGACTATGTGCGCACCGCACGCGCCAAGGGTCTGTCGCCGGCACGGGTGGTGTTCGTGCATGCGCTGCGCAACGCGCTGGTGCCCGTCATCACCGTGATCGGCCTGCTGGTGGGTACCTTGCTCGGTGGCGCGGTGCTCACCGAAACCATCTTCTCCTGGCCGGGCGTGGGCAAGTGGCTGATCGATGCCATCAGCCGGCGTGACTACCCTGTGGTGCAAGGCGGCATCTTGATCGTGGCCACGCTGGTGATCGGGGTCAACCTGCTGGTCGACGTGATGTACGGCCTCATCAACCCACGCATTCGCCATGCGAAGTGAGCTGACATGAGTGCCGTCTTGCCGGTTGAAGAATCCCTCGCTGCACCGCCTTCGTCGCTGGGCGATTTCTGGCGCCACTTTTCCAGCAACAAGGGAGCGGTCGCCGGCTTGGTGGTGTTCGTCTTCGTCATCTTGTGTGCGCTGCTGGCCGGCGTGCTGGCGCCGCACAGCCCGATCGAGCAGTACCGCGATGCTTTGCTCACGCCGCCGATGTGGGCCGAGGGCGGCAGTGCACGTTTCATCCTGGGCACCGACGACATCGGGCGCGACATGCTGTCACGCCTGCTGCACGGCGCGCGCCTGTCGCTGATGATTGGCTTCGTGGCGGTGTTGTTGTCGATGTTGCCCGGCGTGGCTTTGGGGCTCACGGCAGCCTTCTTCCCGCGCCTCGGTGTGCTCATCTTGCGACTGATGGACGTGATGCTCGCGCTGCCCAGCCTCTTGCTGGCGATTGCCGTGGTGGCCATTCTCGGCCCTGGCCTGCTCAACACCATGCTGGCCATCGCCATCGTCGCGGTACCGAGCTACGTGCGCCTCGTGCGCGCCTCGGCCATGGCCGAGCTGACACGCGACTACGTGGTGGCGTCCAAGCTGGCCGGTGCCGGCACCGCGCGGCTGATGTTCAACACCGTGCTGCCCAACTGCATGGCGCCGGTGATCGTGACGGCCACACTCGGCTTTTCAGACGCGATCCTGGCCGCCGCAGCACTCGGTTTCCTGGGGCTTGGTGCACAACCTCCGACGCCCGAGTGGGGCACCATGCTGGCCTCGGCGCGCGACTACATCGAGCGTGCCAACTGGGTCGTGACCTTCCCGGGACTCGCTATCCTGGTCACCGTGCTTGCCATCAACCTGATGGGCGATGGGCTGCGTGATGCGCTCGACCCGCGCATGAAGAAGCTGTGATGAGCCATCTCCTTGAAATCCGCAACCTGTCGGTGCACTTCGGCTCTTTCGCCGCGGTGCAGGGGGTCGACATCACGCTAGCCCGGGGCGAGCTGCTCGGTGTGGTGGGCGAGTCGGGTTCGGGCAAGAGCGTGAGCATGCTGGCGTTGATGGGCCTGGTCGAGGCACCCGGCCGTGTCAGCGCCGACGTGTTGCGTTTCGACGGGCAGGACCTGCTGGCGCTGTCACCGCGTGAGCGCCGCCAGATCATCGGCCGCGACATGGCGATGATCTTCCAAGACCCGATGAGCAGCCTGAACCCGAGCTACACCGTGGGCTTCCAGATCATCGAGACGCTCAAGGTGCATCAGAAGGGCCACAAGGCCGCGCTGCGCGAGCGGGCGCTCGAGCTGTTGAAGCTCGTCGAGATCCCCGACCCCGAAACGCGCCTCTCGGCTTACCCGCACCAGCTCTCGGGCGGCATGAGCCAGCGCGTGATGATCGCGATGGCGCTCGCTTGCGCGCCCAAGCTCTTGATCGCCGACGAGCCGACCACCGCGCTCGACGTGACCATCCAGGCCCAGGTGCTTGACCTGTTGGTGGCCTTGCAACGCCAGCAAGACATGGCGCTCATCCTCATCACCCACGACCTGGCCTTGCTCGCCGAGCACGCGAAGCGAATTGCGGTGATGTATGCGAGCGAGGTGGTCGAGGTGCACACGGTGCCGGCGCTGTTCGAGCGGCCGCACCACCCGTACACCGAGGCGCTGCTCGCGTCGATCCCCGAACACAGCCGCGGTGCCCACCGCCTGCCCACGCTGGGCGGGGTGGTGCCGGGGCTGAACGAGCGGCCGACCGCGTGCCTGTTGTCGCCCCGCTGCCCGCAGGTGCGAGACGAGTGCCGCGCCCGCCACCCCGAGCTTCAAGCCCTGCCCGATGGCAGCCAGGTGCGCTGCTTCTTCCCGCTCAACGTGACGCCATGACTGCCCCCTTGATCGAAGCGCGTGACCTGTCGCGCCACTACCAGGTGTCGCGCGGTTTCTTCAAACCTTCGGCCACGGTGAAGGCGCTGAATGGCGTGAGCTTTTCGTTGTCGGCCGGGCAGACGCTGGCGGTGGTGGGTGAGTCGGGCTGTGGCAAGTCCACACTGGCTCGCGCTCTCACGCTGATCGAAAAACCGACCAGCGGCAGCTTGCGGCTGGATGGTGCTGACCTTGCCACCGCCAGCACCGCGCAAACCCGCGCCTTGCGCCAGCGGGTGCAGATGGTGTTCCAGAACCCCTATGCCTCGCTCAACCCGCGCAAGCGCATCGTGCAGATGCTCGACGAACCGCTGCTGCTGAACACCACGCTGTCCCGTGTTGAGCGCCGTGAGCGCATCGTCGACATGCTGGGCCAGGTGGGCCTGCGCTCGGAGCACGCGCAGCGTTACCCGCACATGTTTTCAGGCGGCCAGCGCCAGCGCATTGCGATCGCGCGGGCCATGATGTTGCAGCCCGGTTTGCTGGTGGCCGACGAGCCGACCTCGGCGCTCGACGTGTCGATCCAGGCGCAGATCCTGAACCTGTTCATGGACATCCAGGAGCGCACACGCATCGCCTATGTGTTCATCTCGCACAACCTGAGCGTGGTCGAGCACATCGCCGATCGGGTGATGGTGATGTACCTCGGCCGCGTGGTTGAGTTTGCGCCCAAGGCCATGTTGTTTGCCCAGCCACTGCACCCCTACACCCGCGCACTGCTGTCGGCCACGCCGAGCATCGATCCGGCGCGCCGCGCCCACAAGATCCGCATCGTGGGGGAGTTGCCTTCGCCCCTCAACCCGCCTGCGGGTTGCGCCTTCCACAAGCGCTGCCCTTACGCGCAACCGCGCTGCAGCGAAGAGGTCCCGGAACTGCGCATGGTCGACAAGCGCGAAGTGGCATGCCATTACGCCGAAGCGGTCGCTGACGGCGGTGCTATACAGCGGGCATGAACAAGGCCTTCACCAAAGAGTCCGACGGCGACGATGACGACGAAGAGGGCCTGGTCGCCCCCGCCATTCCGGCCGGGACACGCAACTACCTGACCCCCGAGGGCTACAAGCGCCTTCGCGAAGAGCTGATGAGCCTGCTCGACGAAGAGCGTCCGAAGATCGTCGAGGTGGTGTCGTGGGCCGCCAAGAACGGCGACCGTTCGGAAAACGGCGACTACCTCTACGGCAAGAAGCGCCTGCGCGAGATCGACCGTCGCATCCGCTTCCTGACCAAGCGGCTGGACATCGCCGAGGTGGCCGACCCCTCGGCCCACCACGGCAGCGACCAGATCTTCTTCGGCGCCACCGTGACCTACGCCAACAGCCGGGGCGAAGAGCGCACCATCACCATCAAGGGCATCGACGAAGTCGATAACCTGCAGGGCGAAGTGAGCTGGATCTCGCCGATCGCGCGGGCCCTGCTCAAGGCGCGGGTGGGCGACGAGGTGTCGCTGATGACGCCGGGTGGGCTGGAGAGGCTGGAAGTGGTGGATGTGCGTTACCCCGCAGCTTGATCAAGCAAGGCCCGCGGAACCGGCTTTGCCGGGCCGCCAGGCGGCGCCCCACGGGGGC
>NZ_JANOCG010000233.1:0-16242 GCF_031412075.1 Rhizobacter sp. | reverse complement strand
CGTCTCTTCGGTGAAGGGCTTGAGCGAGCGCAGCACCTTGAGCTTTTCGTCGCGGATGGCGTCGGCGTCGTGGCTGGGCGGGGGCTCCATCGCCACCATGGTCAGCAGCTGCAGCGCATGGTTCTGGATCATGTCGCGCAGAGCGCCGGTGCGGTTGTAGAAGTCGCCGCGCGTGCCCACGCCCAGGCTCTCGGCCAGCGTGATCTGGATGTTGGCGATGCTCTCGCGCCGCCACAGCGGCTCGAAGAGGGCGTTGCCAAAGCGCAGCGCCATCAGGTTCTGGACCGAGGGCTTGCCCAGATAGTGGTCGATGCGGAAGGCCTGCGTTTCGCTGAACGAGGCGCGCACCACGGTGTTGATCTCTTGTGCGCTGGCGAGGTCGTGGCCAAGCGGCTTTTCCAGCACCACGCGGATCTTCGGGCCGTTGAGCCCGGCGGCGCCCAGCTGGGCGCAGATCTGCGGAAACAAGTGCGGGCTGGTGGCGAGGTAAAGCACCGCCGTGTCGGCGTTACGAGTTTCCAGCCACGACTTGAGCTTGCCGTAGACGGCCGGCTGCGAGAGGTCCATGCGCAGGTAGTGCAGCATCTCGGCGAAACGCGCGAACTCTTCGTCGCTCGGGCGTTTGGCACCTTCGACCTCCTGAAAGCGCTCTTTCAGCCAGCCGCGGTACTTGGCGTCGTCCTGCTCATCGCGCGCCACCGACAAAATGCGCCCACCTGCGGGCAGCTTGCCGTGGCGAAAGGCCTGGAACAGCGCGGGCATGAGCTTGCGCCAGGTGAGGTCGCCGGTGCCACCAAAAAAGACAAGATCGAATGACATTGCGCCCTTGTGCCTCAGTGAATGTAATTTTGTTTCACTCATAATGATGCATAAGTTTCACCGATGCGTCAAACCGCGCGCTCGGGTAATCGAATTGCGTCACATGCTCGGGTTCTAATCACGCATCGCCGCATTGCCGCATCACCGGGCCCAGGGCTTCACCATGAACCAACTCGACCAACTCAAGCAGTTCACCACCGTGGTGGCGGACACCGGAAACTTCAAACAGCTGGCCGCGTTCGCCCCGCGAGACGCCACCACCAACCCCTCGCTGATCCTCAAGGCCGTGCAGCAGCCCGACTACGCGCCGCTGCTGGCCGAAACCGTGGCAGCGCACCGAGGCCGCAAGCTCGAAGAAGTGGTCGACGAGGTGCTGGTGCGCTTCGGCCTCGAGATACTGAAAGTGGTGCCGGGCCGGGTGTCGACCGAGGTCGATGCGCGGCTGAGCTTCGACACCGCCTGCACCGTGGCGCGGGCGCGCCGCATCATGGCGCTGTATGAAGCGCAGGGCATCGGCCGCGAGCGGGTGCTGATCAAGATTGCCGCCACCAGGGAAGGCATCCAGGCGGCGCGCATTCTTGAGCGCGAAGGCATCTGCTGCAACCTGACGCTGCTGTTCTCGTTCTGCCAGGCGGTGGCCTGTGGTGAAGCCAGCGTGCGGCTCATCTCGCCCTTCGTCGGCCGCATCTACGACTGGTACAAAAAGTCAGCCGGCGCCGCGTGGGACGAAGCCGCCAAGGCCGGGCCCAACGACCCCGGCGTCAAGTCGGTGGCGCAGATCTACACCTACTACAAGAAGTTCGACATCGACACCGAGGTCATGGGCGCGAGCTTTCGCAACGCGGGTCAGATCCTTGCGCTGGCCGGGTGCGACCTGCTGACCATCAGCCCCGAGCTGCTGGCGCAGTTGCAGGCGGCCGATGCGCCGCTGGTGCGTGCGCTCGACCCCGCGGCCGCCAAGAGTGCACCGATCCACGCCATCACCTACAACGAAGCGAGCTTCCGCTACGCGCTCAACGAAGACGCCATGGCCACCGAGAAGCTGGCCGAGGGCATACGCGCTTTTGCCGCCGACGCGATCAAGCTCGACAAGATCATTGAGGGCTTGAAGTGAACGCACCGCGCTGCGATCGCACCCAGGCCTGGGCTGCGTTGAAGGGCCACTACGAAGCCCATGGCCGCGAGTTCGACCTGCGCGAGGCCTTTGCCCGCGACCCCGGGCGTTTCAGCAGCCTGGCCGTCGAAGCCCCCGAGGTGTTTGCCGACCTGTCGAAGAACCTGATCGACATCGCCACCCAGCGTTTCCTGCTCGACATGGCGAGCGAATGCCAGCTCGAAGCCTGGCGCGACGCCATGCTGCGCGGTGACGTGGCCAACCTCACTGAGGGCCGCGCCGTGCTGCACACCGCGCTGCGGGCACCGCGTGGCGAGGGCCCTTTCAGCACCGAGATCCACGACGTGCTCGACCGCATGCTGGCCTACGCCGAGAGCGTGCGCGACACCGCGCGCAGCGGCATCCGCCACGTCGTCAACATCGGCATCGGCGGCAGCGACCTCGGGCCGCAGATGGTGGTGCCGGCACTCGACGCATTCGCCCACCGGGGGCTCACGTTTCACTTCGTCTCCAACGTTGACGGCCACGACATCACGCCGGTGCTGCGCGGCCTGAACCCGGCCGACACGCTGTTCGTGATCGCCAGCAAGACCTTCAAGACGCAGGAGACGCTGGCCAATGCCGAAGTGGCACGCGCCTGGTTTCTGGCCCACGGTGGTGTCCACATCGACAAGCATTTCGTGGCCACCACCACGAATGTTGCTGCCGCGGCCGAGTTCGGCATCCGCACCACCTTTGGTTTTTGGGATTGGGGGGGCGGGCGTTACTCGCTGTGGTCGGCCATCGGCCTGCCGATCGCGCTGGCCATCGGCGCCGACAACTTTCGCGCCCTGCTCGCCGGTGCTCACGCGATGGACCGCCACTTTGCGCAAGCACCTTTGGCGCAGAACCTGCCGGTGCTGCTGGGCCTGCTCGACATCTGGTACCGCAACTTCCACGGCTTTGCCAGCCGCAGCGTCGCGCCCTACCACCAGGGGCTGAAGCGCCTGCCGGCTTACTTGCAACAGCTGGAGATGGAGAGCAACGGCAAGTGTGTCGACCTCGCGGGTGAGTCGCTTCCCTTTGCCACCTGCCCGGTGGTGTGGGGGGAGCCGGGTACCAATGGCCAGCATGCCTACTTCCAGATGCTGCACCAGGGCACCGAGGTGATCCCGGTCGAGTTCATCCTGGTCAAGCGGCCCACCCATACCTTGCCCGAGCTGCACACCAAGCTGCTGGCCAATGGTTTGGCGCAAAGCCAGGCGCTGATGGTCGGCAAGAGCACGGCGCAGGCCTTGAGCGAGACGGCGCCCACGGCATCCCAGGCGCTCGACGCGCAGACCGTGGCGCGGCACCGCAGCTTCCCCGGCAACCGGCCGAGCACCACGCTGCTGCTGGACGAACTCACGCCTCGCAGCCTGGGCGCGCTGATCGCGCTCTACGAACACCGCGTGTTCGTGAGCGGCGCGCTGTGGGGCATCAACAGCTTCGACCAGTGGGGCGTGGAGCTGGGCAAGGTCTTGTGCAACGACCTGCTGCCGCGCCTCAGCTCGGGCGATTTGACCGGGCTCGACGGCTCGACCGCCGGCCTGATGCGGCGGCTCAGCGCATGAAGAACATCGTCTTCGACTTCGGTGGCGTGGTGTTCCAGTGGCGGCCGGCGGAGCTGTTGCGTCGTACCTTGCCGCACCGTGTGGTGGACGAAGCGGCGGCCCAGCAACTGGTGCTCGACTTCTTTCAGAACTACCAGGGCGACTGGGGCCGCTTCGACCGCGGCACCATCGAGATCCCCGAGCTCGCGCCCTTGATCGCGCAGCGCCTGGGTTTCGAGCTCGGAGAAGTGCAGGCCGTGATCGATGCCGTGCCGTGTGAGCTGGAAGTGCAGAAAGCCACCGTCGACCTGCTGCACCGTTTGCACGACCGCGGCCATCGCCTGTACTTCCTGTCCAACATGCCCGAGCCCTACGCGGTGCACCTGGAAACCACGCACGCGTTCTTCTCGCGTTTTGTCGATGGGGTGTTCTCGTCGCGCGTCAAGCTGATCAAGCCCGAACCCGAGATCTTCACCTTGGCCATCGAACGCTTCGGCATCGACCCGGCGCAGACGGTGTTCATCGACGACGTGGCCAAGAATGTCGCGGTGGCGCGAGCGCACGGTTGGCACGCCATTCAATTCATCGACGCCGAACAGGTCGAAGCTGAACTGGCGACGTTGACCGCCTAGACCCTCAGGCGGCTGTGTCTCGGCACGCTGGCCAGCAAGAACTCCATCTGGTCCGCCAAAATGCGGCGCCCGCGCAGGATCATGTCTTCGTGCAGGCTCGGCACATACGGCAGGTACAGCAGCGACATGTTGGCCTCTTCGGGCATGCGGTTGCCCTTGTGGCCGTTGCAGGCGCGGCAGGCGGTGATGCAGTTCATCCAGGTGTCGTGGCCACCGCGCGAGGTGGGCACGATGTGCTCGCGCGTGAGGTCGTCCACATGGAAACGCCCGCCGCAATAAGCGCAGACCAGGCGGTCGCGGTTGAAGAGCTTGGGGTTGGAGAGCGCCGGCGTCTGCCGCCAAGCGCGGCTGGGGACGGCGCCGCGCACCGCAATGATCGGGTGCACCTCGATGCGCGATTGCAAGCCGGTACGGCGCTGCATGCCACCGCGCAGCACGTAAAACGCGTCGCCGAGCGTCCAGGCTACGCCATCACTGGCGTAAAGGACCGCCGCTTCCTTGGCCGAGATCCACGATTGCGGGCGGCCAGAAACATCAAGTTGCAGCACTTCCACGGATCAATCTCCTTGTACGGAGAGTAATCCATTCCGCGCGGTTCGCTCAAGCGTGGCGCGGCGCGGAGCGGCGATGGCGCCACATTGTCATCACTGCATCACAGCTCGGGCGGATAGAGCCCGCGTGTCTGCGCCATCAAGCGGGTGAGACCGAACAAGGCATCGATGTGCGGCGTGGCCAGCCCGAGCTTCGTGCTGATCTCGTGCACGGCCCCGATCAGCGCGTCGATCTCGAGCGAGCGGCCGGCTTCGCTGTCTTGCAGCATCGAGGTCTTGAAGGCGCCGAGCTGGCGCGCGATGGCGTGTCGTTCTTCGCCCGATTGCTGGATCGGGCAACTTAAGTGCGCGCCGAGGGTGGCCGCTTCGGCCATGGTGCGCAGCATGAAGCCGCTCACCAGCGGGTCGTCGAGGATGCGGTCGGCTGTGGCGCCGGTAAGCGCCGACACCGGGTTCATCGTCATGTTGCCCCACAGCTTGAACCAGATGTCGCGGCGGATGTCATCACTCGGCTCGGCCTGGAAGCCGGCGCTGGCCAGCACTTGAGCCACACGCTGAACCCGTTCGCTGATCTGGCCCACGGGCTCGCCAACGATCAAACGCTCGCCAAACCCATGCGCCACCACACCCGGCTCGGGCTGCGAACAAGTCAGGTGCACCACGCAGCCGAGCACCTGCGCCAAGGGCAGGGCGGCGGCGACCGTGCCTTGCGGGTCAACGCTCGTGAGCTGCAGCTGATCGGGTGAAAGCCGCTGGCGCAGCGAGGGTGTCTGCAAGAACCACCATGGCACCCCGTTCATCGCCGGCATCACCAGCGTGTGCTCGCCGATCAATGGCCGCAGTGTGGGTGCGAGCGCGGGCAGTGCCTGGCCCTTGAGCGCAATCACCAACAGCTCTTGCGGGCCGAGCGACGCGGCGTCGTCCACCACGTGGATACGCGCCAGCTGCTCTTGCCCGCCCATGCGCAGCCGCAGGCCGTTTGCACGCACAGCGCTCAGGGTGGCCCCGCGTGCGATGGCGTTCACCGCATGGCCCGCCAGCGCCAGGCGGGCGGCGATCAAGCCCCCCACGGCCCCCAGGCCGACCACGGTGATCTTCATGCGCGCATCCTTTGTCGTTTGAAATCGAGGGTTAACCCTGGTCTACCTGGGTGTCTAGGCAAGCAAACCTAGAAAAAAGGTGGCAAACGAGGCTGAAAACAGGCCCCACCGTCGGCAAAACTCGGTAAGAATAGAACGATCGTTCGTTTTATTTGCCTTGCCGCAAACCACCGCATGAGTGTTGCCCAGAAGCCCGTTCGCGAGAACCCCAAGCACATGCAAAAGGGCCAGCAGACACGCGCCGCCATTCTCGAAGCCGCGCTGGGCCTGGCCTCGCACATGGGGCTGGAAGGTTTGTCGATCGGTGCACTGGCCGAGGTCATGCACATGAGCAAGTCGGGCGTTTTTGCCCACTTCGGCTCGCGCGAAGAGTTGCAGATCTCGGTGATCCGCGAGTACCACACCAAGTTCGAAGAAGAAGTGTTCTTCCCCGCGCTGCGCGAAGCGCGTGGCCTGCCGCGCCTGCGTGCGTTGTTCGAGCGCTGGATCAAGCGCGTGTCGGTCGAAGTCGATTCGGGTTGCATCTACATCAGCGGCGCGGTTGAGTTCGACGACCGGCCCGGCCCGGTGCGCGATGCGCTGGTGACCATGGTGCGCGCCTGGCACCTGGCGCTGGAGCGCGCCATCCGCATGTCGATCGCTGAAGGCCAGTTGCGCGAAGACACCGACCCGCTGCAGATGCTGTTCGAGATCCACGGCCACATCCTGGCGGTGCACCACGACGCGCGTTTCCTTAAATTGCCTGGCGTGCTCGATCGGGCGCGCAACGGCTTCGAGCGTGTCGTCGCTTACTACGCCACGCCCGGCGAAGTGGCGGCGACCGCGCCCCGTCAAGCCCCGCGCGCCGTGCGCCGATAAGCCGCTGATAACCCTTTTACCCAGTTTCCTTTCCAACATTCAAGGAGTCCACGATGGCCCAATACACCCCTCCGTTGCGCGACATGCAGTTCCTGATGCACGAAGTGCTCAATGTGGTCGAGGAGCTGAAGGCGCTGCCGGCACATGCCGACATCGACGCCGACACCATCAACGCCATTCTTGAAGAAGGCGGCAAGTTTGCGTCTCAGGTTATCTTCCCGATCAACCAGAGCGGTGA
This sequence comes from Rhizobacter sp., assembly GCF_031412075.1. GTDB lineage: Bacteria > Pseudomonadota > Gammaproteobacteria > Burkholderiales > Burkholderiaceae_C > Rhizobacter. The sequence continues at coordinate 9,359 of NZ_JANOCG010000233.1, read as the reverse complement.
CGAAGAGGGCTGCACGCTCAACAAGACCACGCACGAAGTGACCGCGCCCAAGGGCTTTAAGGAAGCCTATGCGCAGTACGTCGAAGCCGGCTGGCCCGCACTGGGTTGCGACCCGGCCTTCGGTGGCCAGGGCCTGCCGAGCGTGGTCAACCAGTGCTTCTACGAAATGCTGAACTCGGCCAACCAGGCCTGGACCATGTACCCCGGCCTGTCGCACGGCGCTTACGAAGCGCTGCATGCCCATGGCACCGACGCGCAGAAGCAAACCTACCTGCCCAAGCTGACCAGCGGCGTGTGGACCGGCACCATGTGCCTGACCGAGCCGCACTGCGGCACCGACCTCGGCCTCTTGCGCACCAAGGCCGAGCCGGTGGGCGACGGCACCTACAAGATCAACGGCGCCAAGATCTTCATCTCGGCCGGCGAACACGACATGGCCGAAAACATCGTCCACCTCGTGCTGGCGCGCCTGCCCGATGCACCGGCCGGCTCCAAGGGCATCTCGCTCTTCGTCGTGCCCAAGTTCAACGTGAAGGCCGATGGCAGCATCGGCGAGCGCAACGGCATCTTCTGCGCCGGCCTCGAACACAAGATGGGCATCCACGGCAACGCCACCGCGCAGCTGGTGCTCGAGAACGCCGTTGGCACGCTGGTCGGCCAGCCCAACAAGGGCCTGGCTGCCATGTTCGTGATGATGAACGCCGCCCGCCTGGGTGTGGGCATGCAGTCGCTTGGTTTGACCGAAGTGGCGTACCAGAACGCCGTGGCCTACGCCAAAGACCGCATCCAGATGCGCTCGCTCTCCGGCGTGAAGGCACCCGACAAGCCAGCCGACCCGATCATCGTGCACCCCGACGTGCGCAAGATGCTGCTCACCGCCCGCGCGTATGCCGAAGGTGGCCGCGCGCTGGCCATGTGGACCACGCTGCAGCTCGACAAGGAACTCGGCAGCGACGACGAAGACGTGCGCAAGGAGTGTGGTGAGCTGGTCGCGCTGATCACGCCCATCATCAAGGCCTTCCTGACCGACAACGGTTGGATCGCCACCTCGCATTGCATGCAGGTCTTTGGTGGCCACGGCTTCATCAAGGAATGGGGCATGGAGCAATACGTGCGCGATGCCCGCATCAACATGATCTATGAAGGCACCAACACCATCCAGTCGCTCGACCTGCTGGGCCGCAAGGTGCTGGGTGACAACGGCGCCAAGCTGAAGAAGTTCGGCAAGATCGTGCAGGAGTTTGTTGAAGACGAAGGCACCAACGAGGCGATGCAGGAGTTCATCAACCCGCTGGCCGACCTGGGCGACAAGCTCACCAAGCTGACCACCGAGCTGGGCATGAAGGCCTTCGGCAACCAAGACGAAGTGGGTGCCGCCGCGGTCGATTACCTGCGTGTGGCCGGCCACTTGGTGTTTGCCTACTTCTGGGCTCGCATGGCCAAGGTCGCGTTGGAGAAACAAGCCTCGGGTGACCCGTTCTACAAGGCCAAGCTGGCGACGGCGCGCTTCTACTTCGCCAAGCTGCTGCCCGAAACCGCCTCGCTGATCCGCACCGCGCGTGCGGGCTTGGCGCCGCTGATGGAGATGGAAGAAGCTTTGTTCTGAGTTGACTTTGCCCTCGACAACAAAAAACCAGGAGAGACGATGAAACGAGTGCTGATGGCGCTGGGCGCCTCGTTTGTGATGTTCAACGCCGCAGCGCAAGCGTCGCCGGCCGGCTTGTGGAAGACGATCGACGATTCGACCAAGGCGGAGCGATCGCATGTGCGCATCACCGAGGTGAACGGCGTGATCACCGGCCGCATCGAGAAGCTGCTCGGCGCCGATGCCAAGCCCGATGCGCTGTGCGACGACTGCAATGGTGCCGACAAGGGCAAGCCCATCGTCGGCATGACCATCATCCGTGGCATCAAGAAGAACGCCGAGACCGATGGCTTGTGGGATGGCGGCACCATCCTCGACCCCGCCAACGGCAAGACCTACAAGCTGCGGCTCAAGCCCAGCGAAGACGGCAAAAAGCTGGAGGTGCGCGGCTACATCGGAGCTCCGATGTTCGGCCGTTCGCAGACTTGGCACAAAGCCGACTGACTCTCAGTCTCAGATCGAAAAATCCCTAGGAGAAACAATGAGCCGATTCAATGTTCGCAAGGTCGCCGTGCTCGGCGCCGGCGTGATGGGTGCGCAGATCGCCGCGCACCTGGTCAACGTCAAAGTCCCCGTGATCCTGTTCGACCTGCCGGCCAAGGAAGGCCCGAAGAACGGCATCGTGACGAAGGCCGTCGACGGCCTGAAGAAGCTGAGCCCTGCCCCTTTGGGAATTCCTGAAGACGCGGCCCTCATTCAGCAAGCCAACTACGAAGAGCACAGCGAGCTGCTGAAAGACTGCGACCTGATCATCGAGGCCATTGCCGAGCGCATGGACTGGAAGCTCGACCTCTACACCAAGATCGCGCCCTTCATCGCCCCGCACGCCATCGTGGCGAGCAACACCTCGGGCTTGTCGATCACCAAGCTGGCCGCGGTGCTGCCGGCCGAGATCCAGCCGCGTTTCTGCGGCATCCACTTTTTCAATCCGCCGCGCTACATGACGCTGGTGGAGCTGATCCCCACACCGGGCACGCGCCCCGAGATCCTCGACCAGCTGGAGAGCTTCGTCACCACCGCGCTCGGCAAGGGTGTCGTGCGCGCGAAAGACACGCCCAACTTCATCGCCAACCGTGTCGGCATCGCCAACATGCTGTCCACGATCAAGGAAGCCGAGAACTACGGCCTCAGCTATGACGTGGTCGATGACCTCACCGGCAAGAAGCTCGGCCGCGCTTCCAGCGGCACCTTCCGCACCGCCGACGTGGTGGGCCTGGACACCATGGCCCACGTCATCAAGACGCTGCAAGACAACCTGAAGGACGACCCCTTCTACCCCGCCTATGCCACACCGGCCGCGGTGGCGGGCCTGATCGCCAAGGGCGCACTGGGCCAGAAGACCGGCGGCGGCTTCTACAAGAAGGTGGGCAAGGACATCCTGCGCCTCGACCCCGCCAAGGGCGACTACGTGCCCGCCGGCGGCAAGGCCGACGAGATCGTCGCCCGCATGCTCAAGAAAGCGCCGGCCGACCGCCTGAAGCTGCTGCGCGAATCGACCAACCCGCAAGCGCAATTCCTGTGGGCGATTCTGCGCAACGGCTTCCACTACGCCGCCGTGCACCTGGCCGACGTGGCCGACTCGGCACGCGAAGTCGACTTCGCACTGCGCTGGGGCTTTGGCATGAACCAGGGCCCGTTCGAGCTGTGGCAACAAGCCGGCTGGAAGCAGGTGGCCGAGTGGGTCAAGGCCGACATCGATGCTGGCAAGGCGTTGAGCAAGGCGCCTCTGCCCGCGTGGGTCTTTGACGGCCGCGATGGCGTTCACACTGCCGAAGGCTCGTGGAGCGCGTCGCAAAACAAGTACCTGCCGCGCAGCACGCTGCCGGTGTACGAGCGCCAGCACTTCCCCGAGACGCTGTTCGGCTCGGGCGCCACCGACCCGCTGAAGTCGGGCACGCAAGAGTTCAAGAACGACGAAGTGCGCGTCTGGACCTTGGACGGTGAAGTGCTGATCGCCAGCATCACTGCCAAGCTGCACCTGATCAGCCCGCTGGTGATCGAAGGCCTCTCGAAGGCCGTCGACATCGCCGAAGCCAAGTACAAGGGCCTGGTGATCTGGTCGCCGGACGACGTGTTCTCGGCCGGTGCCAACCTCGAGGCGCTGATGCCCGTCTTCATGAAGAGCGGTGCCAAGGGCATCGCCCCGGTGGAGAAACAACTGCAAGACACCATGCTGCGCATCCGCTACGCGGCGGTGCCGGTGGTGTCAGCCATCCGCGGCATTGCACTCGGCGGTGGCGCCGAGCTGGCCGTGTACTCGGCCAAGCGCGTGGCCGCGATGGAAAGTTACATGGGCCTGGTGGAAGTGGGCGTGGGCCTGATCCCGGGTGGTGGTGGCCTGACCTACGTCGCACGCCGTGCCGCCGAGATGGCAACGGCTGCGAATGCCAACGCCGACATCATGAAGTTTGCGACCGAAGGCTTCACCGCTGCGGCCACGGCCAAGGTGGGCACCAGTGCCATCGAGAGCCGCAAGCTCGGTTACCTGCTGTGGAGCGACGTGATCGTTCCCAACAAGGACGAGCTGCTGCACGTTGCCATTCAACAGGCCAAGGGCATGTTCGAAAGCGGCTACCGCGCACCGGCCAAGTCGCTGTTCCCGGTGGCGGGCCGCAACGCCATCGCCACCATCAAGGCGCAGCTGGTCAACATGCGCGACGGCGGCTTCATCAGCCAGCACGACTTCTACATCGGCGCGCTGATCGCTGATGTGGTCTGCGGTGGTGACGTCGATGCTGGCTCCTTGGTCAACGAGGAATACCTGATGTCGCTGGAGCGCAAGCACTTCTGCGGCTTGCTCGAACACCCCAAAACGCAAGAGCGAGTCATGGGCATGCTGTCCACCGGCAAGCCGGTTCGCAACTGATCGGAGCACAGAACATGAGCAAACAAGTTCAAGACGCGTACATCGTCGCCGCCACCCGCACGCCCATCGGCCGCTCGGGCCGTGGTTATTTCAAGAACACCCGCCCCGATGACCTGCTGGTCGCCGCCATCCTGAGCGCGATGAAGCAGGTGCCCGGGCTCGACCCCGCCGCCATCGAAGACGCGATCATCGGATGCTCTTTCCCCGAGGGCGAGCAGGGCATGAACATGGCGCGCATCGCCGTGGGCCTGGCCTTCCCGAACCCGATCGGTGGTGTGACGGTCAACCGCTTCTGCGCTTCGGGCGTGACGGCGATCCAGATGGCGGCCGACCGCATTCGCGTCGGCGAGGCCGATGTGCTGATCGCCGGGGGTGCCGAGTCGATGAGCCTGGTGCCGATGGGTGGCAACAAGCCGTCGTTCAACCCGGCGGTGTTTGCCAAAGATGACCACGTCGGCATCGCCTACGGCAAGGGACTCACCGCCGAGAAGGTCGCCGAGAAGTGGAAGATCAGCCGTGAAGCGCAAGACGCCTTTGCACTCGAATCGCACCTGCGCGCCCTGAAGGCACAAGCCGCCGGTGAGTTCAGCGACGAGATCACGCCGATCGACATCGTGGATCGTTTCCCGAATCTCGCCACGGGCGAACAAGGCACCAAGACTCGCACCGTCAAGCTCGACGAAGGCCCCCGTGCCGACACCTCGCTCGAAGGCCTGGCCAAGCTGCGCCCGGTGTTCGCGGCCAAGGGCAGCGTCACCGCAGGCAACAGCTCGCAGACCAGCGATGGCGCCGGCGCGTTGATCCTCGTCAGCGAAAAGGCCGTCAAACAATTCGGCCTCAAGCCACTGGCTCGCTTCGTCAGCTACGCCGCACGCGGCGTGCCGCCCGAGGTGATGGGCATCGGCCCGATCGAAGCGATTCCCGCCGCACTGCGCTACGCCGGCCTGAAGCACGAAGACATCGGCTGGATGGAGCTGAACGAAGCCTTCGCGGCCCAGTCGCTTGCCGTCATCAACACCCTCGGACTCGACCCGTCCAAGGTCAACCCGATGGGCGGCGCGATTGCGCTTGGCCACCCGCTGGGTGCCACCGGTGCCATCCGCGCGGCGACCGTGGTGCACGCCCTGCGCCGCCACAACCTGAAGTACGGCATGGTCACGATGTGCGTGGGCACGGGCCAGGGCGCAGCCGGCATCTTCGAACGCGTCTGATCGAGGAGGGCGCCATGGGCTCCATCGTGTTCCAGGCAGCCGACGGCTTCACGCTGCACGGCCAGTTGTACGGTGACCCAGGCGCTTGCCACGCAGCGCTGCTGATCGTGCCCGCGATGGGCGTGCCGCAGCGCTTCTACGCCGCGTTCGCCGAATGGCTCGCGGCCCAGGGTCACGCGGTCTTCACCTTCGACTACCGCGGCATGGGCGCTTCGCGCCCCGCGCAGATGAAACATTCGCTGCGCGGCCTGGGGGCCGACATCAACACCTGGGCCGAGCAAGACACCTCGGCCGCGCTGGCCTGGCTCGACGCCCAGGTCTCGCGTCAAACGCCCATCCATTGGCTGGGCCACAGCCTGGGCGGTCAGATCTTCGGCATGGTGCCCAACCGCGATCGTGTGTCGCGAGTGGTCACCATCGGCGTGGGCACCGGCTACTGGCTGCGCAACGCGGCCAAGGCGCGCGCCTATGTGTGGTGGCTGTGGTTCGTGATGGCGCCACTTGCCATGAGGCTGTATGGCTACTTTCCCGGCAAGCGCCTGCGCAAGGTCGGTGACCTCCCGTTGGGCGTGATGGCGCAGTGGCGGCGCGCCTGTCTTAACCGAGACTACCTGGTGGGGGTGGGCGGAGAGAAGATGCGGTCCGACTACGCCGCCATCACCACGCCGATGCTGTCGCTGTCGTTCACCGACGACGAGTACATGTCGGCCCGCAACACCACCGACATGCATGCCTTCTATGCCGCTGCCCCGCGCGACATGCGCCGCATCGCCCCGCAAGACGTGGGTGCGAAGCGCATCGGCCATTTCGGCTTCTTCCGCCAGCGCTTTGCGCCCACGCTGTGGCCGCAGGTGTCGCAGTGGCTCGCATTGCATACTTCCGCTTGAAGCACCCGACAGGAGACACCATGACCATCAAGACCGCGCTGTTGAACGGCGTCTACACCATCGAGATCGCCCGCCCCGAAAAGAAGAACGCGCTCACCGGCGCCATGTACGTGGCAATGGCCGAAGCCCTGAACGCCGCCATGGCCGACGGCGCCGTGCGCAGCGTGCTGATCACCGGCCAGCCCGGCATCTTCACCTCGGGCAACGACCTCGAAGACTTCATGAAGCGCTCGGGCAGCGTGTCGGTCTCGCCGGCGCGGGTGTTCATGAACGCGCTGATCGCCTGCGACAAGCCGGTGATCGCCGCCGTCACCGGCGCGGCCATCGGCATCGGCACCACGCTGCTGCTGCACTGCGATTTTGTCTACGTCTCCGACGAAGCGCGCCTGGTGATGCCCTTCGTGAGCCTGGGCCTGGTGCCCGAGTTCGCGTCCAGCCATTTGGTCCCGCAACTGATGGGCCAGCGCAAGGCCGCCGAGAAGCTGCTGCTGGGCGACCCGTTCACCGGCGCCGAGGCGGTGGAGTGCGGCATTGCCAACGCCGTGTTGCCGGCGGCCGAGGTGGCGCCGCATGCGCGCCGCGTGGCCGAGCGCTTCAACGCGCTGCCGCCGGGCGCCGTGCGCGCCAGCAAGAAGCTGATGCGCGGCACGGTGGCCGACCAGCTGCACAAGACCATCGACAGTGAGAACGATGTGTTCGCCGAGCGCCTGACCAGCCCGGAGGCCAAGGAAGCCTTCAGCGCCTTCTTCCAGAAGCGCAAGCCCGATTTCACTCAGTTTTCTTGACTCCCTGGCTCCTCACGCTGGTCAAGATCGGCCTTCTGCCGATCCTGCTGTGGCAGGGCCGGCAGGTTCGGCGCAATGCCTTGCGTCTGCCGGAGGCAGAAGGCCCGCGTGAGGGCGTCGCAGGCAGTGGCAAGGTTTGCCTGCGCATCCTCATCGTCGGCGACTCGTCGGCCGCCGGCGTCGGCGCCAAGAACCAGACCCAGGCCCTCGCGGGCCGCTTGAGTGAAGCGCTGTCACAGCGCCTGGGTGGCTCGGTGGTGTGGCAGCTCATCGCCCGCAGTGGCGACACCACGCGTGTGTCGCTCACGGCGGTGCGCAAGATGAACCTGCACCCGGCCGATGTGATGGTGACCGCGCTCGGCCTCAACGACGTGGTGGCCCAGGTGGCCCCCAAGGTGTGGTTGTCGCGGCTCGACAAGCTCGACCGCGCTGCCGCCCGCCGTGCCGGTGTGAAGCACATCGTGCACAGCGGCATCCCGCCCATCCATTCGTTCCCGCTGTTGCCCAACCCCTTGCGCTGGGTGCTCGGCAGCGACGCGCAGCGCTACAACCGCGAACTCAGCGAATGGGTCAAACAATGGCCCGAGCGCTGGTGGCTGCCCTTGCCCTTCGAGAATGACCAGCCGGCCGACAGCAGCGTGCTGATGGCCGAAGACGGCTTCCACCCCGGCCCCGCCGTGTATGCGCTGTGGGCCGAACAACTGGCCGGCATGATCGCCAACGAGATCGTGCCGCGGCTTCCCGAGACAACGCCGACGCGGCGCAAGCAGCCTAAGCTGTAGCGCTGGTGGGCAGCGGTCGCGGCTTGCCCTGCATGTCGATCGCCACATAGGTGAGGTTGGCCTCGGTCACCTTGACCACTTGCAGGTTGGCCGGGTTGCGCTCGGCGTACACCTCCACGTGCACCGTGACCGAGGTGCGGCCGATGCGCTCCACCCGCGCGTAAAAACTCAGCAGGTCGCCGATCGACACCGCCTGCTTGAAAACAAACTGGTTCACCGCCACGGTCGCGATGCGGCCCTTGGCGATGCGGTTGGGCAGCACCGAGCCGGCCAGGTCGACCTGGGCCATGATCCAGCCGCCGAAGATGTCGCCATTGCCGTTGGCGTCGGCCGGCATGGGCATCACGCGCATCACCAGGTCGCGATCGGTGGGCAGCGAGACGGTGGGTTCAAAGGGGTTGCTCATGGGGAGCCTCTTTTTTGTGGTGGGGTGATGCAAGGGGTTGGGCGTGATTGTGGTTCAGTCTCGTGCTGGCACACTCGCAGCCCATGCGCCGCGCTTCTGATTCGCTCACTGCCCCCGCGCCCGACACGCCGGGCGCCGCACCCGCTCCCCGCACCGACTGGAGCACGCTGCGCAAGCTCTTCCCCTACCTGTGGCAATACCGCTGGCGGGTGGTGCTGGCGCTGGCCTTCATGGTGGGCGCCAAGGTGGCCAACGTGGGGGTGCCGCTGCTGCTGAAATCGCTGGTCGACAGCCTCGCGCTCAAGCCGGGTGACGTGCAGGCCTTGATGGTGGTGCCTTTCGGCCTGCTGCTCGCCTACGGCGGCTTGCGTTTGAGCACCTCGCTGTTCACCGAGCTGCGTGAGCTGATCTTCGCAAAAGCCACCGAAGGCACGGCGCGCAGCATCTCTCTCAACGTGTTCCGCCACCTGCATTCGCTGAGCCTGCGCTTTCACCTGGAGCGCCAGACCGGCGGCATGACGCGCGACATCGAGCGCGGCACCCGCGCCGTGCACTCGCTGATCTCGTACTCGCTCTACAGCATCGTGCCCACGCTGATCGAGGTGGCGATGGTGCTGACCCTGCTGGCGGTGAAGTTCGACGCCTGGTTCGCCTGGATCACGATTGCCGCGCTGGTGGTCTACGTGACCTTCACCATCACGGTGACCAACTGGCGCACCCAGTTCCGCAAGCAGATGAACGAGCTCGACTCGGTGAGCCACACGCGTGCCATCGACT
>NZ_JANOCG010000232.1:0-14519 GCF_031412075.1 Rhizobacter sp. | reverse complement strand
ACTCCCTGGGCGCGCGAGAAGGTGGAGAGTCTCTACCTCTTCATGCTGCGCGAGCAAGCCCGCGCGGCCCGGCCTCCACGCTCCTGAGGCAACGGGCCAGTCAACCCTGTAGGACAGGGCTGACAGGGTTTGGCCTCATTGGCCGACACCCATCGGCTGCCCTCTCCGATAGAGCCTCATCCCGCCCTCACCGACCATGGCGCTGCCGCTGAGCTACGGCTTGGCGCTTTGATGACTTTGAAAGGACCTCAATGAAACTCAGACCTCAACTGCTGGCGGCATGCATCGCCGGCCTCTTCGCCGTATCGGCTCAAGCTCAAATCTCCGGAAGCGGTGTTTACGTGGGCGGCAGCGTCGGCCAGGCCAAGGTCAAGGGTGGCGATTTCCCTGGCCTCGACAGCACGAAGGCTGCCGGCAAGCTCTATGGCGGCTACGCGTTCAGCCCGATGTTCGGGATGGAACTCGGCTACGTCCAGCTGGGCGACTTCAGCTACAACGGCGGCTCGGTCAAGGCCAACGGCATCTTCCTCGACGCCGTGGGCACTTTCCCGTTCACACCGCAGTGGTCGGGTCTGGCACGCGTCGGCGCCTTTCAGGGCAAGCTCGACGGTGGTGGCATGAGCGACAAGGGCAACTCGTGGAAAGTCGGCGGCGGCGTGCAGTACAACCTGACTCCGAACGCTGCTTTGCGCGCGGAGTACGAACGCTATCGCTTCGACGTGCTGGGCAGCCCGAAGGCCGACATGTTCACCGTCGGCCTGAACTACCGCTTCTGATGTGAAGCACCCCGTGGGCCGGTTTGCTCCGGCTCATGGGGCCTCTCTTCGGCGCCGTCTAGCGGCGCCGGCATGGTGGGGGCGTGGATGCGCACACGCGCTCCGAGCACGCCGACCACCTGCCCTGCGCGCACCTTGCAGGTCTTGCGCAGCTCCTGTTGCCCATCGACCTCGACCTTGCCGCTGGCCACCATGGTCTTGCCCTCACCGCCGCTGCTGGCCAAGCCCGTCACCTTGAGCAAGGTGTCCAGGGTGATGTAGTCGCCGCGCAGCTCGAATTCAATCTGTCTCATGGGTGCCCTCGCCTGATGGGGTTGTCGGCGGAGTTTGCGTCAAACCCATGGCCTGCGCCAGCAAGGCGTATGACTTGCGCCGCACTGCGGGCTCATGCGTCCAGGTGTTGATCACCAGTTCATCGAGCGACAGCTCGGCCGCCAGGCGCTGCAGCTTGTCGACCACTTGGGCCGTGCTGCCGACGAAGGCGCGCTGTCGCATCGGCCCAATGACCTGCATTTCGTCCGCCGTGAAACCGCGCGCTGCGATGACGTCGGGCGACTGCAGCGGGCCCAGCACGCCACGTCCGCGGTCCACGCGCCAGCGCTCGCGGCTCAGCGCGTGGTGCAAGGCTTCTTCTTCGGTGTCGGCCGCCAGCGCCCAGACGCAAATGGTGGCGTGCGGCTTCGGGTGACGCTCGCTCGGCTGATAGAGCCGGTGGTACAGGTCGAGCGCCTGCTCCACCCCCTGGCCATCGACGAAAAAGTACGCGTAGGCATAGGGCAGGCCGAAATGTGCGGCCAGCTGCGCGCCGTAGTCGGAGCTGCCCAGGATCCACACCTCGGGCGCATGCGGCCCTCGCGGGTGTGCGGTGATGCCACGGTGCGGCTCGCTGCGGGTCCATGCCTGCAGGTCACGCACCTGCTCCGGGAAGTGATCTGCCGAGCCGTAGGTGTGCGGGTTCAGCGCCTGGGCGGTGCGCATGTCACCACCCGGCGCGCGGCCCACACCGAGGTCGATGCGCCCTGGCGCCAGGGCCTCCAGCACACGAAACTGCTCCGCCACCTTGAGCGCCGAGTAGTGCGGCAGCATCACCCCCGCGCTGCCGATGCGAATGCGCTGCGTGCGCGCGGCGATGGCCGCCATCAAAATCTCGGGCGCGCTGCCCACGATGGTGGGCAAGCTGTGGTGCTCGCTCAGCCAGAAGCGGTGGTAGCCCAGTGCCTCGGCATGTTCGGCCAGCGAGAGGGTGTCGCGAATGGCAGCGTCTTCGCTGCTCCCGCTCAACGAAATGGATTGATCGAGTACCGAGAGTTTCATCATGGAGCGCCGCATTTTGCTGGTGTATATTCAGCCTACAGGTATACGCAAGACAGTGGTTGTCAGTGATCTTTTCGAACACCGGCCTGGTTCCAGGCCGGTTCCGTCAGACCCCCCCAATAACGTTTCTTGAGTGTCTCTGCATGCGGAGCATGTGCTGCGCATTACTTAAGCAAGAAAGATAGGACTCGTCCATGACGACTCAAACCGGTACCGTGAAGTGGTTCAACGAGAGCAAGGGCTACGGCTTCATCGCTCAAGACGCGGGCGGCGCTGACCTGTTCGCCCACTTCCGTGACATCCAAGGCAATGGCTTCAAGACCCTGCTGGAAAACCAGAAGGTCGAATTCGAAGTCAAGCAAGGCGAAAAGGGTCTGCAAGCCGCGAACATTCGCGTGCTGTAAAACACCTGGCGCCAAGCCAACGTAAAAAACGCGGCTCCGGCCGCGTTTTTTCATGCCTCGCTTTTTGTCTGACAACTGGGCGACATGGGCTCGCCGGCCAGAAGGCTAGGATGCGCCGATTCACCCCGATGGAGACCCTCATGTCCACCCTTGCCACCCTCACCAACCACCAGGTTCGCCTCGCAGCACGCCCCGTGGGCCTGCCCACCAGCGCCAACTGGAGCCACAGCTCCGAGCCGGTGCAAGAGCCTGCAGCCGGCGGCGTGCTGGTGAAAACCTTGAGCCTGTCGCTCGACCCCGCCATGCGCGGCTGGATGAACGAGGGCAAGAGCTACATCCCGCCGGTGGGCATCGGCGAGGTCATGCGCGCCGGTGGCGTGGGTGTGGTGGTCGCATCGAAGAACCCGGCTTTCGCGGTCGGCGACCACGTGAGCTGCAGCCCCGGCGTGCAGGAGTATTGCCTGATCCCTGAGAGCGAGATCAAGCGCTACAGCCTGGCCAAGATCGACCTGCGTGTGGGCTCGCTGACCCAATGGCTCAACGTGCTGGGCATGCCCGGCATGACGGCCTACTTCGGCCTGATGGACGTAGGCCTACCCAAGGCCGGCCAGACGCTGGTGGTCTCGGGCGCCGCCGGTGCCGTGGGCCAGACGGTGGGCCAGCTCGGCAAGATCCTCGGCCTGCGCGTGGTGGGCATTGCCGGCGGCCCGGCCAAGTGCGACTGGGTGGTGCGCGAGCTGGGCTTCGACGCCTGTGTCGACTACAAGGCCGGGAATATCAAGGACACCCTGCGCGAACAGTGCCCCAAGGGTGTCGACATCTATTTCGACAATGTCGGTGGCGAGATTCTCGACACCGTGCTGACCCGCATCACCCGTGGCGCACGCATCGTGATCTGCGGCGCGATCAGCCAGTACAACAACACCACCGCCATCAAGGGCCCGGCGAACTACATGTCGCTGCTGGTCAACCGCGCGCGCATGGAAGGCATGGTGGTGTTCGACTATGCCGACCGTTACCACCTGGCCATCGCCGAGATGGCGGGCTACCTGAAGGCCGGCAAGATGAAGAGCAAGGAAGACGTGGTGATGGGCGGCGTGCAAGCCTTCCCCGACACCCTGCTCAAGCTCTTCAACGGCGAGAACTTCGGCAAGCTCGTGCTGCAAGTGGCTGCGCAGTAGTTGCTCCACCCTAGTCGGGCGGCACAAATGCCGCCCGGGCGCCGTGACGGGCCGCTAGACTGCGCCGTCATGGCCCTGCCCCAGGCTTCGTCGCAACCACTCGCTGCCCCGCCCCTGTGGGCTGCTGCGCTGGATGCGGCTTCCGACCTGCTGGCGCTGCTCGATGAGCGGGGCCGCATCGTCTGGGTCAACGCCGGTTTTTTGCGCTACAGCGGCCATGCAATGACCGATGTGCTGGGCCGTGACGCAGCCCAGTTGCTGGGCGGGGGCGCCTGGCCCACGATCGACACCCTGGCGCAACAGCAGCAGCCGACCGAGCTGCCCTGGCAACACGCCAGCGGGGAGGCGTGCACCGCCATCACCGTCGTCAAGACACTCAGCGCCCCCGAGCAGATGGGCGAGGCCCGGCTGCTCTTGAGCCTGCAAGACCGCACCGAGAACCAACGGCTGAGAGCCGACGCCAGCCACAAGGCCGAGCTGCTCGACATGACGCAGGAGTTCGGCCGCCTTGCCGTCTGGGAGCGCGGCATTCCCGATGGCGTGGGCCGTTGGGATCGCCACATGTTCCGCTTCTTCGACCTGTCGCCCCACGACGGCACGCCCCCTGTCGAAGTGGCCGCCCAACGCATCCACCCCGACGATGGTATGGCCGAGGCTTACCGCGCCTCGACCGATAAGGCTGGTGTGTATGAACACCACTACCGCATCGTCTCGACCAACGGCAGCGTGCGCCGCGTGCACTCGCACTGGGAGGTGAAAAACTCACCCGCGGGTGTGCCCGAACGCGTCATCGGGCTGCTGGTGGACGACAGCGAGGCCTACCGGCTGGCCGACGCCTTCAACAAGGCGAATGCACAGCTCAAGATCGCTGTCGAGCTGGGCAACATCGCAATCTGGCGCCACGACCTCACGGTCAACCGCTTTTTCTACAACGACCATGCGTACCGCATCCTCGGCATCCCGCCGCGGCCCGATGGGCTGTCGCTGGACGAGGTGCGTGCACTGATCCACCCCGACGACATTCCCCAGGTGCAGGCCACCGCCGAGATGTCGTTGCACACCACCGAGCCGGTCGACATGGAGGCGCGCTACCGCCGCCCCGACGGCAGCTGGGTCTACGTGCTGACACGGCGCATGGTTCACCGCGACGACAACGGCACGCCCATCGAGTTCATCGGCGTGGGGCTGGACGTGACCGGCCAGGTGGAAAAGCTGCGCCACGCGAGCGAGCTGGCCACACGGCTCGAGATCGCCGTGAGCGCGGCCGGGGTGGGCGTCTGGAGCCGCGACCCCAAGGAGGCTCGCGCGGCTTGGAACGAACAGATGTTTCGCATCACCGGGCGCCCGCTGCACCTGGGCGGGCCGACGCGCGACGAGTGGATCTACCAGATCGTGCACCCCGCTGACCGCAGCGCGATCCTGAAGGCACGCGCCGAGGTGTCGACCGAGACCATGTCGATCGAGCACGAGTGCCGCATCGTGCGCCCGAGCGGCGAGGTGCGCTGGCTGGTCAACCGCGCGCGGCGCGAGATGCGCGACGGGGTGATGATGGTCTTCGGCGTCACGCTCGACGTCACCGAGCGTGTGCTTGCCGAAGCGGCACTGCGCAGCGTCAACGAGCGCGTGGCGCTGGCCGCACGCAACGTGGGCATGGGCACCTGGGAGTGGGACGTCGCCACTGGCGAGGCCAAGTGGGACGAAGCCATGTTCCGCCTGCGCGGCATGGAGCCGCAGGCCGACGCGCTCAACGCCGTGCAGCGCCTGGCGATGACTCACCCCGACGACGTTGACGCCGTCAAGCGCGAGCTGCGCGAAGCCGCTGGCAACACGGGCCCCACCGCCTATGAATTCCGCGTGGTGTGGCCTGACGGCACGGTGCGCTGGCTGGCCTCGCGCTCCACGCCCGCGCCCGATGCCGACGGCCGCACCAGCCGGCGCATTGGCGTCAACTGGGACGTGACCGACGCCAAAAGCGCCGAGGTGAGCCGCCGCGAGCGTGAAGTGGCGCTGCGCGAGAGCCAGGCCAAATCGGAGTTTCTGTCGCGCATGAGCCATGAGCTGCGCACGCCGCTGAATGCGGTGCTGGGCTTTGCGCAGCTGCTGCTGATCGGCAAGGACGTGCTGCAGCCGCCGCAGCGCGACAAGCTCGCGCACATCCAGTCGGCTGGCGAACACCTGCTGGCCTTGATCGACGACGTGCTCGACCTCTCCAGCCTGGAGAGCAACCCGCTCAAGCTCGACCTGCAGCCGGTACCGCGGGCCGAGGTGCTGCGCGAGGCCTTGCCGCTGGTCGAATCGCTCGCACGCTCGCGGGGGGTGGTGATCCAGGCCGACGCGGTCGATGGCGTGCTGCTGGGTGACCGCACTCGCCTGCGCCAGATGATGATCAACCTGCTGAGCAACGCCATCAAATACAACAAGCAGCAGGGCCGTGTGACGGTCTCCAGCCAGGTGAGCGAGCGCGAGGTCACCTTCCATGTGCAAGACACCGGCCGTGGCATGAACGAAGACCAGTTGTCGCACCTGTTCGAGCCCTTCAACCGGCTCGGGCTGGAGCGTGAAGGCATTGCAGGCACTGGCATCGGCTTGGCGGTGGTGAAGGCCCTGACCACGCGCATGGGCGGCCAGGTCCAGGTGAGCAGCCAGCCCGGCCTCGGCTCCACCTTCGCGGTGCGCCTGCCGCGCGCCCCCGAGGCACGGGTCGAGACCACCGCACCGGCGCCCCCCATCCCCCGCGCGTTGGCACCGGCGCGCAAGGGGCGCCTGCTCTACATCGAAGACAACCCGGTCAACGTGTTGCTGATCGAAGAGCTGATCCGCATGCGCCCGGGCCTCACGCTCGAATCGGCCGGCACCGGCCTCGCGGGCGTGGCCCGCGCGACCACACTGCAGCCCGATCTGATCCTGGTGGACATCCAGCTGCCCGATATCGACGGCTTCGAGGTGCTGCGCCAGATCAAGCTGCAACCAGAGACGGCGCACATCGCCTGCATCGCCTTGTCTGCCAACGCGATGCCGAACGACAATGCCCGCGCCACCGCCGCCGGCTTCAGCGACTACTGGACCAAGCCGATCGATTTCGGCCACTTTCTCGGCGCACTGGACAAGCGCTTTCCGGCGTCCTGACCGCCGCGGGACCTGCGCCAGACCTGCGCCTAACGCAGTCGTAACGCACCGCGGCTCAAGCTGTCACCGGCATCACCTCAATGGGGGGGTGCCACAGCCACCTCCCTAATGCTTGGGAGGGCGTCATGACCCTAACGTGACAGCATGTCGGATCGCTGGGTGGCCCACCCACCGTTGCCATGAACAAACATGCTCTCGAAGGAAAGACCGTGTCCCGATTCAGCCCTGCCGTCCTGTTTGCCACCGTGTTCATCGCCTCTTGTGGCGGCAGTGGAGGTGGCTCGCCACCACCACCGCCACCGCCAGCCACCTTCCAGGTCTCGGGCCAGATCCGGGCGACCGACAACACCGGGGTCGACAGCGACGTCAACGACCCGCTCGCCGCCTTCGCGGCCAATGACACCCCGGCCACCGCCCAGGTGCTGCCCAACCCCGCCACGCTTGCGGGCTATGTGAACGTTGCCGGCTCGGGCGCCATCGGCCGCTCCAGAACCGGTGGTGACGACGTCGACTTCTTCCGCATCGACGCCACCCAGGGCCAGACGGTCTCGCTCGTGGTCGGCAACCCGGTGGACGGCGACATCGACCTCTACCTCTTCGGCGAAAACGGGGCCGAGATTGCCAGATCCACCGGCACCGGCCGGCTCGAATCGGTGCCGATCGCGGTCTCGGGGCGTTATTACGTCGCGGTGGAGGCTTTCAGCGGCAACGGCAACTACGTGCTGAGCCTGGGGCAACCCACGGCGGCCGCCGCCGATGCGAGCGCAGGCGGCGCCTTGCAGAGCAGCGCCGAGTTCGTGCCCGGCGAAATGATCGTGCGCTTCCGCCCGCAGCGCGCCACGGCGCTGCGCGCTGGCAGCCAGCGAGGTGCCCACAGCATCATGGCCGCGCAGGCACTGTCCAAGGTGGCCGGTGCGGACGACGGCGACTGGCTGGTCAAGCTCGACACCCCCGCCACCCACCTGGCCCAGGCGCGCTCGCCGGCAGTGGGGCTGCGGCACAGCAGCAGCACCGCCGCCGTCGGCGCACTCTCGCAGACGCAGTTGAAGGTCGCCACGCTCAGCGCCATCAAGCGCCTGCGCGCCGACCCCGACGTCGAATACGCCGAGCCCAACTACATCCGCCGCGCCAAGGCCGTGCCCAACGACGAGTACTACCGCTTCCAGTGGCACTACCCGCTGATCAACCTGCCCGCCGCGTGGGACATCACCACCGGCAGCAACACCGTCACCGTGGCCGTCATCGACACCGGGGTGCTGCTGGGCCACCCCGACCTGCAGGGCAAGCTGTTGCCGGGGTATGACTTCATCAGCAACGCCGCTTCGGCGCGCGACGGCGATGGCCAGGACAACAACCCCGAGGACGAAGGCGACGCCGAAACCCCCGGGGGCGGCAGCTCCTTCCACGGCACCCACGTGGCCGGCACGGTCGCGGCAGCCAGCAACGACGGCCGCGGTGTGGCTGGCGTGGCCTGGGGCGCGCGCATCATGCCGTTGCGCGTGCTCGGCGCTGGGGGTGGCACCTCGTTCGACATCGCGCAGGCCGTGCTCTACGCCGCCCGCCTGGCCAACAGCTCGGGCACCCTGCCTGCGCAGCGCGCCGACATCATCAACCTCAGCCTGGGCGGCGGCGGCTCGTCGCAGGCCGAGCAGAACGTCTACAACCAGGCCCGCGCCGCGGGCGTGATCATCGTCGCGGCGGCGGGCAACGAAGCCACGGCCACACCGTCTTACCCGGCGTCATACAACGGCGTGGTGTCGGTCAGCGCCGTGAGCATCAACCGCACGCTCTCCAGCTACTCCAACTTTGGCCCCACGGTCGACATCGCAGCGCCCGGCGGTGACGCCGGTGACGTGAACGGCGACGGTTATGTCGACCGGGTGCTCAGCACCTCTGCCGACGACACCTCGGGCCGGGTGGAATACAACTACCAGTTCCAAAACGGCACCTCGATGGCGGCGCCGCACGTGGCGGGTGTGTTTGCCTTGATGAAATCGGTGACCCCCGCGCTCACCCCCGACAACATCGACACCTTGCTGGCGGCCGGCCGCCTGACCGTCGACATCGGCGCCGCCGGGCGCGATAACAGCTTCGGCCACGGGCTGATTGACGCGCTGAAAGCCGTGCAGGCCGCGCAAAACATGGGCGGCACCGCACCTGCCGTGCTGGTGGGCAGCGCCTCGGCGTTCAACTTCGCGCCGGGCACAAGCAGCGACACCTTCACTGTGGCCAACGGCGGCGGTGGCGCGTTGACGGTCACCAGCGTGCAGCTGACACCCGCCGGCAGCTGGCTCAGCGTGACACCACCCGCCGGGGCCTCGGGCCTGGGCACCTACACCGTGAACGTGAACCGCACCGGTCTCGCACCGGGCGCCTATTCGGGCAGCATCCGGCTGGTATCGGCGGCCAACACCGTCACCATTCCGGTGGTGCTGCAGGTGACTGCGGGAGGCACCACCACCAGCTCCGACCTGGGCCAGCAATACATCCTGCTGGTCAACGCCGACACGCTGGACACCGTCTACCAGGTCAGCGCGCGGCCGACCAACGGGGTCTACAACTTTCAGTTCACCAACGTCGCAGCGGGCACCTACCGGCTGTTCGCCGGCAGTGATCCCAACAACGACGACGGCCTGTGCGACGTGGGCGAAGCCTGTGGCGCCTACGTCAGCCTCGACAGCCCGGGGCTGCTCACCATCAACGGCAACCGCAGCGGCCTCGACTTCTTCACCGGCTACGTGACGGCCATCGGCGCTGCGGCGCAAGGCCTTGCCCGGCCGGGGCAGGCGCTGCCAATCAAGCGCTTGCGCTAGGCTGTGGCCATGACAAACCAAACCACCCCTTCGCGTTCGCTCGCCCTCGGCCTGGGGGCCGCCCTGCTGCTGGGCGCGTGCCAGGCACAGGCACCGCAAGCTCCGCCTCGCGAGGCAGGTCTCGATCTGCAGACGCTTCATTCCAGCAACTTGTGCGGCACCGAGCAGGCCTCACTGCGCCCCGTGGCCGACGCGGCGGCGCTGGCGCGCATCGTCACCCCGGCCCACGTCCTGGGTGCCACGCCCAAGACCATCGCGGTCGACTTCACGCGCCGCTCGGTGTTTCAACTCTCGATGGGGCAGCAGCCGAACACCGGCTCCGGCCTGGGCGTCAAGGGCGCCAGCGTCGACGCTCAGCGCCTGACGGTGAATGCGGTGTGGCAGCTGCCCGAGCCGGGTCGCATGTACGCGATGATGGTCACGCAACCCTGCGTGGTCTTCAGCCTGCCACGCGGCGACTACCGCTCGGCGCGTGTGGTCGACCAGAATGGCCAGCAAAGGCTGGCCGTCGAGCTGATCAAGTAGCTGGTCGCGGCGATCTACTGCGCCGCGTCGGCTTCGAGCAGGCCACGCTCGCGCAGCATCGGCTGCACCAGCGGGTCGCGCCCACGGAAAGCGCGATAGGCCTCGCGCGGCTCGCGGCTGTTGCCGCTCGAATAGATGAACTGCCGCAGGCGCTGCGCCACCGACGCATCGAAGGGGTTGCCCGCCTCGGTGAAGGCGTCGTAGCCGTCGGCATCGAGCACCTCGGCCCACAGGTACACGTAGTAGCCTGCGGCATAACCCGAGCCCGCAAACAGGTGCTGGAAGTGCGAGAGCCGGTGGTTCATGCCCACCGCTGCCGGCAGGCCCATGCGTGCAATCTCGGCCTGCTCGAAGGCCGTGATGTCGGGGCCTTCGGCGTCGGTCAGTGCGTGCGCGGCCATATCGACACGCGCCGAGGCCACATAACGCACCGTCTCGTAACCCTGGTTGAAGCGGTTCGCTTCTTCCAGCCGCGTGATCAGCTCGTCGGGGATCGGCTCGTTGGTCAGGTGGTGGCGTGCGTGCTGCTTGAGCACCGCACGCTCGCTCAGCCAGTGTTCAAACAACTGCGACGGCAGCTCGACAAAATCGCGCAGCACGTTGGTGCCCGACAAGCGCTCGTAGGTCACGCTCGAGAGCAGGCCATGCAGGCCGTGGCCGAACTCGTGGAACAGCGTGCGTGCGTCGTCAAAGCTCAGCAGCGTGGGCTCGCCCGGCGCGCCCTTGGCGAAGTTGTTGTTGTTGACCACGATGGGCAACACGCCCTCGGCCGGCGAGCCGCTGTTGCGCGACTGGTTGCGAAACAGCGACATCCACGCGCCACTGCGCTTGCTCGGCCGCGCGAAGTTGTCGTGCAGGAAGATGCCGACCAGGCTGTCGTCGGTGGCCTGCCGCACCTCATACACCTTCACGTCGGGGTGGTAGGCGTGCAGGTCGGGTCTTGCCGTGAAACGCACGCCGAAGAGGCGCTGCGCGCAGTCGAACACCGCGTCGACCATGCGGTCGAGCGGGAAGTAGGGTTTGATCGCCGCTTCGTCGAGGTCGTAGCGGGCCTGGCGCACTTTCTCGGCGTAGTAACGCCAGTCCCAGGCCTCGATCTGCAGCGACTCACCGCGCGACAAGGCCAACGCTTGCAGGGCTTGCTGTTCGGCCTCGGCGCGCTCGCGGGCCGGCGCCCACACCTGCTGCAGCAAGTCGCTCACGGCAGCTTGCGTGCCCGCCATCGTGTCGGCCAGCGCGTAATCGGCGTAGCTCGCGTAACCATGCAGATGCGCCTGCTCGCGGCGCAGTGTGAGGATCTCGCGCGCCACCGGGCGGTTGTCGTGCGCGCCGTCGTGCTCGCCGCGCGACACCCAGGCGCGCCAGGCCTGCTCGCGCAGGTCGCGCCGGTCAGAAAAGGTGAGAAAGGGCACGATGTGCGAGCGCGAGAGCGTGATCACGTGGCCATCGCTCACACCCCGGTCGGCCGCCGCTTGCCGCGCGGCGGCACGCACGAAGTCGGGCAGGCCGCCCAGGTCGCGCTCGTCGCGCAGCACAAGGCGGTAAGCCGACTCATCGGCCAGCACGTTCTGGCTGAAGCGCGTGGTCAGCTCGGCCAGGCCTTGCATCACCTGCGCATAACGCTTTTGTGCGGCCTCGCCGAGCTTGGCACCTGCGCGCACGAAGTCGAGGTGAAAGCGCTCCAGCAAACGGGTCTGCTCGGGCGTGAGGCCCAGCGTGTGGCGCTGCGCATGCAAGGCGTCCATGCGCTGGAACAAACGCGCATTCATGTAGACGACGCTGCTGTGCGCGGCCAGCGGTGCGGCCATCTCGCGCTCCACCGCCTGCAGCTCAGGCGAGGTTTCGCTGGCGGTGAGGTTGTAGAACAGCGCCTCGATGCGCGCCAACAGCCGGCCGCTGCGGTCGAACGCGGCCACGGTGTTGTCGAATGAGGGGGCTTGGGGCGACGCGGCGATGGCGTCGATGTCGGCCAGGTGCTGCGCGATGGCGGCGTCAAACGCCGGCTTGAAATGTTCGGCGCGAACCTCGCCGAAAGGGGGCAGCCCGTGCGGGGTATTCCACGGCTGCACCAACGGGTTGCTTGTGGCAAGTGTCATGGTGCTTCTCTGGTTGGGAGACGCGCCGATTCTAGGGGCCCGCCTTCAGCGGCCGTACCCCTAAGGAGATGAGATCACTTGCCGGCCTTGATGTCCTTGTAGTCGTCTTCCAGGTAGCGACGGCCGTCGCAGGCCTTCGCAAAGGCGGCACGCTGCGCATCCAATGCCTCGACTTGTGCATTGAATTGCGGCACGCGGGCCTGATAGCTGTCGATTGACTTGTCATGCGCCTGCGCGCGCGCCACATAGGCCTCGACGGCTTCCTTGTTGGTGCGATCCAGGCTCACGAGATCATCCTTGAGCGCCGCCGCATTGCGGTCAATCTCGACCATGTCGGCCGCCAGTTGCTGCTTGACCTTGGCAGCCGCGTCGTTCTGACTCTGAATGTTCGTTTGTTGTGCCATGCAGGCACGCAGCTGAGCCATGCTGAGGATCGGGCCACCGGCCTTGCCACCACCGAGTGTGCCTTCGCGCGCTTTGGGCGGAGCGGCGTGCAGCGAGGTGGCTGCCAGCAGCAAGCCGCTGACGAGCAGCGGCACGAGGCGTTGAGTCAAGCTGGCGGGTAGAGGCACAAGGCGCATGTCGGAATCCTTCGGGGCGAGTCTGCGGGCGGCATCATGCCACCGTGCTGTCGCCGGTGTGGCAGCGCGGGCAAACAGCAGCCGGGATAATTTGCAAAGACTCTCACACACGCCGCGCATGAGCACCTTCACTCCTTTGTCCACCCTGCTGGCCGCGCGCACGCGCACCGACGACAAGGTCGGTTTCACCGTGCCCGGAGACTGGCTGCAAGGCCGCACCTCCTTCGGCGGGCTGATCTCGGTGATGGCCGTGCAGGCGATGCGCGACGTGGCCGGTGCTGCGTGGCCCGCCACGGTGCACTTGCGAGCCCTGCAAACCAGCTTCATCGGCCCGGTCACCGCCGGTTCGGTCGAGGTTCATGTGACGCTGTTGCGTGAAGGCAAGAACGTGCGCCAGGTGCAGGCCCTGGTGCGCCAGCAAGGGCAGACGGCCGCACTGCTGCTGGGTGTGTTCGGCGTCGACCGCGCCACCATCGTGCCGGTGAAAGCACCGCAGCGCCCGGCCATCTCGCGCTTGCCCGAAGAGATTGCGCCGCGCTCGTTGCCGCGCGGCATCGGGCCCAATTTCACGCAGCACATGGACATGCGATTCGCCGAAGGGGCGGCGCCGATCTCGGGCCAGGCGAGCGAGATCAGCCGCATCTACCTGCGCCTGAAAGACGAGCCGGTGGCGGTCGACCTGGAGCTGATGACGGTGCTGCTGGCCGACGTGCCGCCCACGCCGGTGCTCAGCATCTTCACCGAGCCCACCCCCGCCAGCTCGGTGTCGTGGGAGCTGGAGCTGCGCCCCCTGGCGCACGCGCCAGATGCCGATGGCTGGTGGCGTGTCGACACCGACGTGCTTGCCGCCGAGGGCGGCTACGTGAACCAGGTCACCCGCTTGTGGGCGCCCGGTGGCGAGCTGGCTTCACTCGGCTACCAGGTGGTCACGGTTTACGGCTGACGGCTTACTCGGCCGCGGCCTTCTTGGCGGCCGGGGCTTTCTTCTTGGCCGCTGGTTTGGCCGCTGTCTTGGCCGTACCTGGCTCGGCTGGCGTGGCGACTTGTGCCAGCGCCTGCGCCAACAGCTCGGCGGTGACGGCATTGATGCCCCCTTCGTGGGTGGCCGCCCGCTCGTGCAGCTGCTTGATCAGCTCGCCAGGCAGCTTGCAGGCAAACGACACCAGCCCGGCCGCCGAGTCGCGCGCGCGGCGCTCGCGCTTGTCGAGCACCTCACCGGCGCCCTGCCCAAAGCGGCTGGACGCACCGCCGGCTTTCATCTGGCCGGTTACCTTCTTGGCGATCATCTTCTCGATGTCAAATTTTTTAATGCTCATGGGATGGCTCCGCGCTGGTTCTCAAGCTCGCGATTGTCACCCCTGGCCGATGGGTTCTAATGCCCGTCCCTCCCCCGACGATTCACCAGCCCATGGCCATCAAGGCGACCATCTACAAAGCCCAGCTGCAGCTGGCCGACATGGATCGCAGCATCTACGGCGACCACAGCGTGACCATTGCGCGCCACCCGTCTGAAACCGACGAGCGCATGATGATCCGCCTGCTGGCCTTTGCGCTCAACGCACCGGCCGACGACCACAACGGCGCACTCGATTTCGCCAAGGACTTGTGGGACGCCGACGAGCCCAGCCTGTGGCAAAAAGACCTGACCGGCCAGATCATGCAGTGGATCGACATCGGCCAGCCCGACGACAAGCGCCTGATGA
>NZ_JANOCG010000231.1:0-4951 GCF_031412075.1 Rhizobacter sp. | reverse complement strand
CCCCGAGCGCCTGCGCCAAACGCCCCGGGCCGGCGCACAGCAGGCGCTCGTCGCTCACCCCGCGCCGTTCCCGCATCTGATCCAGGCCTACCAAAGGCTCGATCGCGCGGATCAGCACCGCCGCCCCGTGGCCCTCTTCTCGGCACACGAAGTTCAGGCACCAGTGCAGGCCATAGGAGCGGTACACGTACACACGACCCGGCGGGCCGAACATCACGCCGTTGCGCTCGGTGGGGCCGGCGAAGCTGTGCGAGGCCGGGTCTTCTCGGTCGTAGGCTTCGGTCTCGACGATGCGCCCGCCGACACCGTCGACGTAGACCGCCGCACCGATCAGCGCCTGCGCCACTTCGTGCGAGGGCGCGAGGAAGTTGATGTGGCTAGAGATACTTTCTCGCCCGGTACGAGAAGTAGCCGTTGGTGCAATAGCTCGGCAGCAGCGTCAGCTCGAACGACAAGGCGCCGGTGGCGAGGTCGTACTCCGACACGTCGGTGTCATAGCCGTTGAATTCGCCCCAGCCCACCAGCGCGCGGCCGCTGGGCAGCAGTTGCGCGCTGCCCAGGTTGTAGCTGGAGTGGGCATCGCGGGTGTAGGCGGTGAAGCCGGTCAGCGTGGTGCCCGCTTCATCGAGCCCGAAAGCGACCACGCGCGAGAGCACACCCGCCGCGCCCACATCGAACACCGTCAGCCGGCCGTCGGGCGCACGCCGCGCATCGTGCGGGCTGCTGAAGCGTTGCGCCGCGGTGAGTCCGAACTCGTCACAGCTGCCGCCCAGGATCCAGCGCACGGCGCCGGTGCTGCGGTTGATCTTGAGCACCGAATCGAGGTGGCGGAAGGTGGCGATCCAGTCGCCGTCGGCGTCGACCACCAGCGCGTTCCAGTGCATGTAGTTGGCGCCGTTGTTGGCGGCGTAGGCGTTGCCCCGCGCGGAGCAGGCGTACAGCGCCGGCACGTCGGTCGAGAGCCAGCTGAAGGTGGCCGCGCCGTTCACGATCTCTTGCAAGCCGGTGCCGCGCACGTTGAGCGACTGGCCCGGCAAGGCCGGGATGTTGTTCACCGTCTTGGCGGCGTACACGCCGACGATGTAGTGGCCGTCATCGACGATCACATGGTCGTGGCCGTCGACCGCGTAGGTGTTGCCGTCGGGGAATGGCAGGGCCTGCACCACGGTGAGCGTGGCGAAGTTGGCGTCCATCACGCGGATGCCGGCGACGGCTTCGTCGTAGAAGCTGTAGCGGGTGACGCCGCCGGGGATCAGCGTCTTCTTGAAATCGAGGATTTCGCGCCCGGGCGGGTTGCGGTAGTAGTACTTCAGCGCGCCATCGGTGCCCACGATGTAGGCGAAGCTCGCGCCGTAGCCCTCAGGGTCGAAGGGGGTGAGGTAGAGGTCGCCGGCATCGGGGCTCGCGTTGGTGCCGATGACGTAGGGCGCGTGGTCGAGTGGCCGCGCACGCAGCGTGTAGGTGGCCACTGCGCCGCTCACGTTGTCGGTCACGGTGACCGGCGCGTTGGAGGCCGGCTCCAGGCTCGCAAACGGCACATTGATGTACTGGTTGGCGCCCACCGTGGTGCCGGCCGCGGCCACGGTGATGTTGCAGCCGGCGCAGGAGAAACGAAGCTGCACCAGCCCACCGGCGCGGTTGGCGCGCAGCTGCAGGTCGCTGTATTCGGGGTTGCTGCTCAAGAGGCCGGCGTTGCCCACGCCGATGGCGTCGACCGAGCTGAGCAGCCGCGTGACGGTCGGGTTGGCCTTGGGGAGCGAGCGCTCAACCACATCGTCGTCATTGCCGCCGCATGCGGCCAGGCTGGCGAGCGTGAGGCTGCACGCCAGGGTGATGAAAAACCTTCGTGTGGGGATCAGCACAGCAACTCCTTCGGGCAATGCAGCCGAAAGAATAGTCTGATTCGTGCGGGGCGGCGAGGCGGCCCCGTGCCGGGTGCGGCTAAGCCGTGGCGGGCGTGGTGTCGCCAGTGACAGCAGCGAGGCGCTGGCGCCGCAGCACGGCGACGCCGGTCACCGCGTAGCAGCCGGCCACGTTGCCCAGGCACACCAGCGTGTAGCTCAGGTCCTGGCTCACCAGGTGGGCGTAGAGCAGCGACACGGTGGCCGAAGCGCACCACAGCCCCCAGGTGCCGAGCGACACGTCGGCCGCGCCGTTGCGGCTGCGCCAGACGGCACGCAATTGCGGCACATAGGCCAGCACGAACACCAAACCGAACAGCGCGTACAGCGCACTCACCAAGCCGAGCACAACTTCACTCCAAGGCAAACGGGCAAGGCGCCCGCAGGATCATCGAATCGTGCAGTGAGTGTGGCGGCGGGTGGGGCGCATCGATCGGACGAAAAGCCACGCGGAACCAGCTTTCATTTCCGCGCAGGCGTGCGCGAGATCCGGCGCTCGGCGAGCTCGAAGATGAGCTGCATGAGCACCGCCAGCACCGCCGCCGGGATCGCGCCCGACAGCAGCGCCGCGTGGTCGTTGAGCGCGAGGCCGGTGACGATGCGCTCGCCGAAGCCACCCGCGCCAATGAAAGCGGCGATGGTGGCGGTGCCCACGGTGATCACCGCAGCCGTCTTCACGCCGGCCAGGATCACCGGCGCGGCCAGCGGCAGGTCCACGCTGCGCCAGCGCTGGGCCCGCGTGAGGCCGAGCGCGGTGCCGGCATCGCGCAGGCCGGCGGGCACCTGCGTGAGCCCGGTGGTGGTGTTGCGCACGATCGGCAACAAGGCGTAGAGCGAGAGCGCCACCAGCGCCGGGCCGGTGCCGATGCGGCCCATCAGCGGGATCAGCATCGCCAGCAAGGCGAGCGAGGGCACGGTCTGCAACAGGCCGGCCACCGCCATCACCGGTTGCTCGAGCCGCGGCAAGGCGGCCGCAGCGGCGCCCAGCGGGATGCCGATGACGCAGGCGGCCAGCACGGCCACGGCCACCAGCAGCAAGTGCTGTGCGGCGAGCCGGCCCAGGTCGTCGGCGAAGAGGCGCTGCATCAGGCCGCCTTGGCTCGCGGTGGGCGACGCAGCCTGCGGTGCGATGAAGTCGCGCGCAATGTCGGCGAAGCTGCGGCCGCGCAACTCGGCGGCGCCGTTCATCTCGATCATGCGTGCGGCGTCAACACGCCCTTCGAGCGCCGCAATGGCCTTCCACGCCGCCGGAAAACGCTGCACCACATCGAGCCGGTACAAGAGCACCGCGTCGTAGCGCGGAAAGAATGCGAGGTCGTCGTCAAGCACCACGAGCTTCAGCTCGGCGATCTTGGCGTCGGTGGAATAGATGTCGGTCAGCGCGATGCGGCCGCTGGCCAGTGCCTCGTAGGCGATTCCGTGGTCGATGCCCAGTGGCTGGTGCGGCAGTGCATAGCGCGCTGCCAGACCGGGCCAGCCGTCTTGCCGGCCCAGGAACTCGTGCGAGAGGCCCAGCGTCAATTCGGGATGGGCCTTGAGGTCGCTCAGGCGCTTGAGCCCGAGGCGCTGGCTGTCGCTCTGGCGCATCGCCAGCGCATAGCCGTTGACGAAGCCCAGCGGCACCGCCACCCCCAGGCCCTGACTGGCCAGCTGGGCACGCATGGTCGCGAGGTCGGTCGGTCGGGCGTGCTTGAGGATTTCGGCGTCGATGGTGCCCAGATACTCGGGGTAGACGTCGATCGCGCCGGCCTTGAGCGCCTCGTACACCACGGCCGTGTTGCCCAGGCCCTGGCGGTGCTCGGCCGGACCGTGCGCTTGCGCCGTCTGCTTGACGATCTCGCCGAGGATGTACGACTCGGTGAAGCGCTTGGAGCCCACCTTGAGCGCCGCACCCTCAGCGGCCGCGCCGGGAGTGAACACGATGGCGAAGGCAGTGACCAGCAGGCCGATGAATGCGAATTTCATGCGGCATCTTGCCAAGGTTTTTGCCTACAGCAACTTCACGGTGTCTCCCACTCGAACAGCACCTCCTGCGCGCCTTGCCACAGCACCGTGCGGCCGAGCTCGGGCAGTTGCTCCAGGCCCTCGACGATGCGCAGGAAGTGGTTGCCCGCCAGCGGCCCCATCTTGCTGGCGAAGCTGCAGGCGCCGTAGGCGATCAGCAACTCGGTCTCGCTGAAGCCCCCGGGGTAGAAGAGCACATCGCCCGGCGCCGGGTAACGGGTCGGGTTCTCGAAGCCCACGCCGAGCGCGAAGTCGCCCAGCGGCACCCACACCGCCTCACCGCTCCAGCGCACGTGGATCAGCTTTTGGCGGTAGGGCAGCAGTTGGGTGAAGGCGGCAAACGTGAGCGGCGCATCGGGGAGGGCTTCGGCGATGAAGCGGTGGCCGGCGGCGGTGATCTGCAGTCGTTGTGACATGGTCAGCCCTCCAGCTCCATCCAGCGGCGCCAGCTCTCGGCGCGCGGGCGCGGGCGCGCCGCCTCGGGCCTCTCGCAGCGCAGGAACTCGCCGCCACCGACACGCCCCAGAAACTGCTCGCCGTCCCACACCACCTCGCCGCGCAGCAGCGTCATCGCCGGCCAGGCCTGCAGCTCGCGCCCTTCATACGGCGTGTAGTCGGCGGCGTGGTGCAGCGTCTCGTTGCGGATGGTGTAAGGAGTGCCACTGTTCCAGATCACCAGGTCGGCATCACTGCCGATCGCGATGGTGCCCTTGCGTGGGTAGAGGCCGTAGAGGCGCGCGGCATTGGTGGCGGTGAGAGCGACAAATTGCTGGATCGGCATGCGGCCCGCGAGCACCCCTTCAGAAAACAGCAAGGCCATGCGCGTCTCGATGCCCGGCACCCCGTTCGGGATGTAGGGGAACGCCGGCTCCTTGCCGCCCAGGCGCTTGCCCGAGTCGTCTTCGTAGTTGAAGGGGGCGTGGTCGGAGGAGAGCACGCTGAACAGCCCATCGACCAGGCCGTCCCAGATCACCTGCTGGTTGGCCTTGTCGCGCGGCGGCGGGCTGCACACGCAGCGAGCGCCATGGAAGTCGGGCAAGGCCAGG
>NZ_JANOCG010000230.1:0-3071 GCF_031412075.1 Rhizobacter sp. | reverse complement strand
CGAGGGCACTGGTCGTCAAGGCGGAGGCACTGACATGCGATCGACCTCAGCCCAATTTCAATGGCGTGACATCGAGCCTTTGCCCATGAATCACCTTCTCAATGCATTGCGGCTACTGTGGCGTCTGTGCTCGCACGCGCTGCGACCACTGCTCTTGCTAAGTTTTCTGTTGGCCTGCACGGGCCTCGCTTCGGCACAGGCGCCAGCTCCTGCTGGCCTTCCCACACTTACCAGTTCGCAGCCGGCCGACGGCGCGCAGAACGTTGGCTCTTCAACCGACATCGAGCTGCGCCTTAACGCCCCGCTCACCCCGGCCCAGCGGCGCGGCCTCACTGCCACCCTGCTCGGGCCTGCCGGCCCGGTTGCGGCCCAGTTTGAACCGAGTGGCGAGCGCCTCTTGCGCATCCGTCCCGAGGCTGGGTTGCTGCCCGGGGCGGCCTACACGCTGATCGTGCAGGCCAGCCCAGGCACGGCGCCGTGGATTGCCTTGGGCTTTCGCACGCGGGCGTTGGATGCCGCGGCCCCTCAAGCCTCTGCCGAACTCGACGACGAGCCCGACCAAGGCTTCAACCCCGGCGCGCAGCACCGCAAGGGCCAGTGGCGCACCGGCGCGCTGCATGGGCACAGCCGCGATGCCCAGGCCCGCGCCCTGGAGCAACAGACGGTGCTGGAGCGTTTGCCAGCTGCCGCACGCCAGCGACTCTTGACGCGCATGGAACAGGCCGGCGAAGCGGTCACTCTCGATCCACGTGGCAAGCTGGCCCTGCGGCGCGAGGCCTCGCGCTCGTCTGCCCCGGCTCGCACCAGTGCCGACTCGACCCAAGCCACGAGCCTCACTGGCCAGGTGCTGGCCCTGAACGGCAGGCCGCTGTCGCGGGTGGTGCTGAGCGTCGGTGGGCGCTCCACTGAGACCGGCGCCGATGGCGAGTTCGAACTCACCGGCCTGGCCGCCGGCACCCAGGTGCTGGTGATCGATGGCCGCCGTGCCGGGCGCCGCAACCAGGATTTCGGCCGCTACGAATACAAGCTCGACCTGTCGCCCGGCGTCAACGACCTGCCGCACACCATCTGGCTGACCCGCATCGACCATCGCCATGCCGTGCGCCTGGCCTCGCCCACCCAGACTGAGACCGTGGTGAGCCACCCGGCCATCCCGGGGCTGGAGCTGCGCATCCCCGCCGGGGCAGTGATCCTCGGTGCCGATGGCCGTCTGGTGCGCGAGGTGAGCATCACGCCCATCCCGGCCGATCAGATGCCGTTTCCCATGCCGTATGCCGATGTGCCGCTGTATTACAGCATCCAACCCGGCGGCGCACGCATCGTGTCGGCCACCGGCCAGCCCATCGGCGCCACGCTGCACTACCCCAACTACTCGACCCAGCCGCCCGGCGCCAAGCTCGACCTCTTCGACTACGACCCGCGCGGGCGCGGTTGGTACACCTATGGCATCGGCACGGTCAGTGCCGACGGGGCGCGCATCGAGTCCAGGGAGCCGTTCACCATCTACCAGTTCGCCATGAGTTCGGCGGCTTCGCCAGGTGGGCCGGCACCGGGGCCACCTGACCCGTGTTGTGGCGGCGGTGGTGGCGGCAGCGGCGGCGGTGCCGGCGGTGGTGGTGGCGGCCCCGGCGACGACGACGCCGGTGACCCTGTGACCGTCGCCAGTGGCCTCTTCTCGGAGCGCAACACCGACCTCACGCTGCCTGACACCGTGCCCATCCGCCTGGAGCGCGAGTACCGCCAGAACGACA
This sequence comes from Rhizobacter sp., assembly GCF_031412075.1. Taxonomy (GTDB): domain Bacteria; phylum Pseudomonadota; class Gammaproteobacteria; order Burkholderiales; family Burkholderiaceae_C; genus Rhizobacter. The sequence continues at coordinate 1,320 of NZ_JANOCG010000230.1, read as the reverse complement.
CCAATCAGCGTGCCTTCGGCATCGGCTCCAACGGCTTCTACAACCAGTACCTCTACTTCGAAGGCCTGGTGGGCTACACCGCTCAGGCGGTGCACCTAGTGTTGCCAAGCAGTGCCTCAGTGCGCTTCGCACCCATCAGCGCCAACATCGACCTGCGTCTCACAGCTTCGATCTTCGAGTCCAATGAACCGGGGCCGTTCATGAAGGCGCGCTTCGCGATCTCGGCGGCAGGCTATGGAAATGACCTGGTGGTCACCACCAAAGGCGGCGAGCGCTACGGCTTCAGCTACTTCCAGTCGCGCCTAAAGTGGATGGAAGACCGCCACGGCAACCGAACCACGGTGCTGCGCGATGGCAGTGGCCGCGTCAGCCGCGTCATAAGCCCACATGGCCGATTCGTGGAGTTTTTGTACACGGCCCCGAGCTGCACCACGTGCATCACCCGCGCCACCGACCACACCGGCCGCTTCTTCCAATACGACTACGACACCCCGGGCCGCCTCACGCGTGTCACCGCGCCCGACAGCACCCACGTTGACTACACCTACGACAGCGCCCACCGCATGCTGACGGTGACCAACGCGCGCAACCACCGCAAGGTGCTCAATGAGTATTGGCTGGCCACTGGCAACACCGCGCTCGACGGCCGGGTGCGCAGGCAGACCTACGCCGATAACACCACGCACGACTTCGCCTACGAGTTCGACGCCCAGGGCCTCATCACCGCCAGCGAGGTGACCGACCAGCGTGGCGTGGTGCGACGGCGTGAGTACAACGCCGCTCGCTACATCGTGCGCGACGTGTTTGCCCAGGGCACGCCGCAGCAGGCGGCGTTTGTGTTCCAGCGTGATCCGGCCTCGCAGCTGATCATGCAGACGACTGACCCGCTGGGCCGGGTTACGCGCTTCGAGTACGACACGCTTGGCAACCAGACCTCCCGCACGGTGATGTTTGGGACCGCGCAGGCCACCACCTGGCTGACGAGCTATGAGCCGATGTTCAATCAGCCTTTGGTAAGCACCGACCCGCTGGGGCGGCGCATCACGCGGGTGTATGACGCGCAGGGCCGGCTGAGCGAGACGCGCAATGAGTTGGGGCATCGCACCACGTACACCTGGCATCCTGAAGGCCAGATGGAGACCATCACCCGCTGGCCGGGTGTGCCGACAGCGAGCACCCAGCTCACCACCCGCTTCGGCTACGACTACGGCGACCTGGTGCAGATCGCCGACCCGCTCAACCGGGTGACTCGCCTCAACGTTGATGCGCTCGGGCGCGTGACCGGCACACGTGATGCGGCCAACCAGCTGAGCACCACGG
>NZ_JANOCG010000229.1:0-2136 GCF_031412075.1 Rhizobacter sp. | reverse complement strand
GTTCGTCAAGGTCTTCCCCAACGAGTACAAGCGCGCCCTGGGTGAGATGAACGCGGCCAGACAAGCCGGCGACACCATTGCCAAGGCGAAGGCCGCAGACAAGCCCGCCGGCAAGAGCCGCGCAAAGGCCTGAACACACGACGCGAAGGATCACACAGCATCATGGGAAAAGTCACCGGCTTCATGGAGTACGAGCGAGTGGAAGAGGGCTACGAGCCCGTCCAGAAGCGCGTCAAGAACTACAACGAATTCGTCATCGGCCTGAAGGAAGACGAAGCCAAGGTCCAGAGCGCCCGCTGCATGGATTGCGGCACGCCGTTTTGCAACAACGGCTGCCCGGTCAACAACATCATTCCCGACTTCAACGACCTGGTGTACCGCGGTGACTGGAAGAACGCGATCGAGGTGCTTCACTCGACCAACAACTTCCCCGAGTTCACCGGCCGCATCTGCCCCGCGCCTTGCGAGGCGGCCTGCACGCTGAACGTGAACGACGACGCGGTCGGCATCAAGAGCATCGAGCACGCCATCATCGACCGCGCCTGGGCCGAAGGTTGGGTGCAGCCGCGCCTGCCCAAACAGAAGACGGGCAAAAAGATCGCCGTGGTCGGCTCCGGCCCGGCGGGTTTGGCGGCAGCGCAGCAGCTCGCGCGTGTCGGCCACGACGTGACGGTGTTCGAGAAGAACGACCGCATCGGTGGCCTGCTGCGCTACGGCATCCCCGACTTCAAGATGGAGAAGTTGCACATCGATCGCCGTGTCGACCAGATGAAGAAGGAAGGCGTGAGTTTCCGCACCGGTGTGATGGTCGGCAAGTTGCCCGAGGGCAGCAAGGTCACCAACTGGGCGAACGAGACCATCGACCCGGCTCAGCTCAAGAAAGACTTCGACGCCGTGATCCTGGCCGGCGGTGCCGAGCAGTCACGCGACCTGCCGGTGCCGGGGCGTGATCTCGATGGTGTGCACTTCGCGATGGAGTTCCTGCCGCAGCAGAACAAGGTCAACGCCGGCGACAAGTTCAAGGACCAGCTGCGCGCCGATGGCAAACACGTGATCGTGATCGGCGGTGGCGACACCGGCAGCGACTGCGTGGGCACAAGCAACCGCCACGGTGCCAAGAGCGTGACGCAGTTCGAGCTGTTGCCGATGCCTCCCGAGCAAGAGAACAAGCCGCTGGTCTGGCCCTACTGGCCCACCAAGCTGCGCACGAGCTCGAGCCACGAAGAGGGCTGCGAGCGCGAGTTCGCCATCGCCACCAAGGAGTTCATCGGTGGTGAGGGCAAGGACAAGGGCAAGCTCAAAGCCTTGAAGGCCGTGCGCGTGGAGTGGCAGGGCGGCAAGATGGTCGAAGTGGCAGGCACCGAGCAGATCTTGCCGGCCGACATGGTGCTGCTGGCCATGGGTTTCGTGAACCCGGTGGCAAGCGTGATCGATGCCTTTGGTGTCGACAAGGATGCGCGTGGCAATGCCAAGGCGGGCACCGATTTCATCGGTGGCTATGCCACCAACGTCGAGAAGGTGTTTGCAGCGGGTGACGTGCGCCGCGGCCAGTCGCTCGTGGTCTGGGCCATCCGCGAAGGGCGCCAGGCGGCACGGGCGGTGGATGAGTTCTTGATGGGGGCGAGCGACCTGCCGCGCTGAGGCCGAGAAAGCGAAGCGGTATCAACTCGCAATGAAAAAGGGGCCCATGTGGGCCCCTTTTGTTTTGCTGCCACTCTCGACGGGATGCAGCAAGCTGTCTCGTTGCATCCTGCGGTCATGGCTTTCGATCAGTCAGCCACCGGGATCTCTCGCCAATTCATTCGGCGGAGGCCCAGCCCGGTTGCCTTGCGGAACTCGATCTCAATTATGCGACCGTCGCTTGTTTCGGCGATGCCCCTCGCCCCCGTGCGAGTTCCTGCGGGATCGTTCGTGCCGGGCACTTGATTCACGATCTGGGTGCCGAGCACGATGCCGTCGACTGGGATGAAGCTCTGCCTGACGGCGGCGCTTGCATTCGGCCCGTTCGGGTCGATGTCATACAGCATGCTCTGTCCGGTGGAGAACGTCAGCCCGTAGATTCGGCTACGGCCATTCGGCAGGCACACATCGGCATTGGTCATCAGGATGGAGGTGAAGAGCACCAAGGGGGCATAT
>NZ_JANOCG010000228.1:0-15012 GCF_031412075.1 Rhizobacter sp. | reverse complement strand
CGCGCTGGTGTCGTCGCCGCAGTTCAGCAGCACGGCGACACCTCGGCCTGCGGCCTGCACGGCCTGCAAGGCCTTGGGCAGCGGCCACGAGTGGCCACAGGCGCCCACATCGAGCAGGTCCATCACCGACAGCGGCTCGTGCACACGCACCAGCACTTCTTCGCCGGTGTGCACCTCGCCGTGGCTCAGCGCCATGTGCACGCCGCCGGTGCGGTCGCGGAAGGTGGTGCAGTCGAACACGCCCTGGGCGGTGCTGAGCTGGCGCTGTCCCAGGCGCTCGATCAGGCTTTCGTTGCGGCTGCGGTAGCCGATGAGGTCGGCGATGGTGCCGATCTTGAGGCCATGCTCCTTGGCGAAGACTTCGAGATCGGGCAGACGGGCCATGGTGCCGTCGTCTTTCATGATCTCGCAGATGACCGAGGTAGGCGACAGGCCCGCCATGCCGGCGAGGTCACAGCCGGCTTCGGTGTGGCCGGCGCGCATGAGCACGCCGCCGTCTTTGGCTTGCAGCGGGAAGATGTGGCCGGGCTGCACCAGGTCACTGGGTTGTGCATCGCGCGCCACGGCGGCCTGGATGGTGCGTGCGCGGTCGGCGGCCGAGATGCCGGTGGAGACGCCGGTGGCGGCTTCGATCGAAACGGTGAAAGCGGTGCCGTGCTGCGTGCCGTTGCGCGTGGCCATGGGTGGCAGGCGCAGGCGCTCGCAACGCTCGCGGGTGAGGGTCAGGCAGATCAGGCCGCGCCCGAAACGCGCCATGAAGTTGATGGCTTCGGGCGTGACGAGGTCGGCGGCGAGCACGAGGTCGCCTTCGTTTTCGCGGTCTTCTTCATCGACCAGGATGACCATGCGACCGGCGGCGAGCTCGGCAATGAGCTCAGGAACGGGAGAAATAGGCATCCCGCGATTGTAGGCGGCCGGTCTCTCACCGGCAGGGTGAACCCTCAGCCCGCGACGCCGGGGGTGAGCATTCTTTCCACGTAGCGTGCGATCAGGTCGATTTCGAGGTTGACCGCGTTGCCGGCCTTGAGCGTGCCGAGCGTCGTGTTGTCGATCGTGTGCGGGATCAGGTTGATGCTGAACTCGCAGGCGTCCGGCAGGTCGGCCACCCGGTTGACGGTGAGGCTCACGCCGTTGACGGTGATCGAGCCTTTGTACGCGAGGAACTTGGCCAGCGCCTTGGGGGAGCGGATGCGCAGCTCCCATGACTCGCCGACCGGCGCAAAAAACTCGACGTGGCCGATGCCGTCGACATGGCCGCTGACGATGTGGCCGCCCAGGCGGTCTTGGGCGCGCAAGGCTTTCTCGAGGTTGATCGGGCCGGGCTCGGCGAGGCCGGCGGTCTTGTCCAGGCTCTCGGCCGAGATGTCGATGGTGAAACGCTGGGCGGCGGGGTCGAGGCTGGTGACGGTCATGCAGGCGCCGTTGAGGGCGATGCTGTCGCCAAGCTGCACGTCGTCAAGGTAGCCGTTGGGGGCTTGCAGCACCAGCTGTTTGCCGTGAGAAGCGTCGGCGCCCAGCGGCTTGACGTCGACGATGCGGCCGAGGCCGGTGATGATGCCTGTGAACATGGTGGTGAGGGGTGAGGTGTCAGAAGTGCTCGCGGCCCGGTGGGCGTGCGATCAGGCGCAGGTCGTCGCCGAGGCGCTCAATGCTGACGAAGCGTAGCGCAAGCGCATCGTCCAGCGTCTCGATGGGGCCGAACGAGGCCAGGCCTTGGCCGGCCCCCAGCAGCTTGGGCGCCTGGTAGATGAGGAACTCGTCGACCAGGCCCTCTCGCACGAACGAGCCGCTGAGCTTGTGGCCGGCTTCCACGTGCAACTCGTTGATGCCTCGTTGGGCCAGGTCGGTGAGCAGGCTGGCGAGGTCGACCTTGCCGTGGGCGCCAGGGGCGAGTGCGATCTCGGCGCCCTTGGCACGTAGCGCCTCGCGGTGCACCTTGTCGGGCGCGGCGGCGTAGATCAGCACGGCGCCTGGTGGCTCGAGGATGCGCGCGGTGCTGGGCGTGTCGAGCCGCGAGTCGACGATCACACGCAGGGGTTGGTGTGCCGTTTCGACCAGGCGCACGTCGAGCCGAGGGTTGTCTTCGAGCACGGTGCCCACACCGGTCAGGATGGCGCCTGCGCGCTTGCGAAACAGGTGGCCGTCGGTGCGCGCCGCCTCACCGGTGATCCACTGGCTGCGGCCGTTCTCCAGCGCCGTGCGGCCGTCGAGCGACACCGCGGATTTGAGCCGCACCCAGGGCCGCTTGCGCCGCATGCGCGAGAAGAAACCGATGTTGAGCTCGCGGGATTCGTCGGCCAGCAGGTCCATGTCAACGGCGATGCCCGCGGCGCGCAATCGGGCCGCACCTTCACCCGCCACCAGCGGGTTGGGGTCTTGCCCCGCGGCCACCACACGCGCCAGGCCGGCGGCGATCAAGGCGTCGCAGCAGGGTGGCGTGCGGCCGTGGTGTGAACAGGGTTCGAGCGTCACGTACGCGGTCGCGCCACGGACCTCATGACCTCGCTCGAACGCGTCGCGCAGGGCCATCACCTCGGCGTGCGGGCCGCCGGCTTGCTGGGTATGGCCCTGGCCGAGCAAACGGCCGTCGGCGCGGGTGATGACACAGCCAACACGCGGGTTGGGCTCGCTCAGGCCCACGGCCTGGGCGGCGAGCGCCAGCGCGTCGCGCATGGCGGTGTGGTCGGCAGGTGAAAACGTCATCGGGTGGCCTGTGGAGAGGCCACCCATTCAAGGCTGGTGCTGAACGGTGGCCACGGAAACGCCATTGTGCTGCGGTTGCGGCCCGGGGCACGCGGCATCACCGCGGATCACCAGGTAGTTGTGCGGCGCGCTGGGGTTGGCATGCAGGTAGCGGCAGGCTTTGTAGGTGGTGGCGGTGGCGCCAAAGGTCCAGCCCGTGGGCACGATGCGCAAGGGTTCAGAAGCGCTTGTGGGAAGCAGGCAGGTATAGGCGAGGTACTGCTCGCTCGTGCGTCGCACGGTTTCGGTTTCGCAGCGCGCAGCGGCCGGGGTCAGCGTGAGGGCAAGTGGGGCATCGTTGGCGTTCAGTCCATCGGGCACGGGGCTCAACGAGAAGCGGATGTAGCCACGCAGCAGGCGCGCCGTGAGCTCGGTGCAGCGCGTGAGGTCGGCCTCGGTGATGTCGCGGGCGGCGAGCGTGGCGGGCACGCTGCATTCGGCGCTGACCTCGCCAGTGGCGTCGTTGATGATCCAGGCGACGCGGCTTCCGCTCGATGGCTTGAGCACGCTGCGACCTTCGCTCAAACGCCTCGCACCGGGTGGCAGGTGACGTCGGAGCGACAAGCTCATGTCTTGTGTCGGCAGCGCGAGTGCGGCCGAGTACACCGGCGCCAGGCCGTTGATGCTGGAGTGCAGCTGCACGGTTTGTGTCGCGCCGCCTCGGTCTTGCCAACTCACGCTGACGAGGCTGGATTTCAGCGCGGTGTCGGCCACGACATGGCGGTCGAGCGTGAACAGGCTGTCGGTGCCCTCGCTGCGCTGGCTCGCGATGGCCAGGAAGGCCGGCGCATCGGCGAAGCCGCGCAGCTGTTCGAGGTCTTGCTGGGCCAGGCGAACGGCTTCGGCGCGGTGCGCGGCCACATCACCGTTCAGCCGCAGCCACGATTGCATGCGCAGCGCGCCGAGCAAGCCCAGCGAGAGCAGCAGCACGCCGACCAGCGATTCGACCAGGGTGATGCCACGTTGATGCGTTGTCATGGTGTGGGTCTCAAAAGTCACGCCAGCTGCCCGGCACGCGGGCGTAGCTGCCGGTGTGCTGGTGCAGTGCCTGCAGCACGGCGAGGTGGTGGTGGATCTGCGTGCTGCCGCTGGCCTGCAGCGTGTCTTCGAGCACCACGGCGCCGTGGATGGACGCGCCTCCGGTGTCGACCCAGCTGGCATGGGTGCCATAGACCAGGCCATGGATGACGGCGCCGGCCTGCAGCGCCACCGGGCCGTCGACGACCAGCAGCACCGGCCGCTGCGGTGTGCCCAGGGTCACCGGTGTGTCGAGCCGCAGGCCGCCGCGCAGCCACACGAGCTGGTGGCGTGAGGCGGCCTCGGCCAGTGTGGTGTCGCAGGCGTTGCTGCAATCGAGCTCATGCACCATGGGCTGTGCGCGCCAGCTGGCTTTGTGCATGCGGAACAGGCTGGCGAAGAGGCCTTGGGGCGCCAGCGCTGCGAGTGCCGGGTCGGCAGCAAGAACTGAGGCCGACGCAGGCGTGCCCGGTGTGCTGGTCAGTTGCAAAGGCAGGCTGGGCAGGTCGGCGCCGCTGTGCAGCGTGAGACCACCCGAAGCCGGGTCGGTGTGGTGAACGCCGAAGGCACCCGCGCCAAAGCTCGCCGAGCCGCGCACCGTCAGTGCTGCAGCGGGCAGGCTGTCCAGCCCGGGCAGGCGGCCGAGGCGCACTTGCATCTGCGAACGTGAGCTTCCGGATGTGCCACGCGAATCGAGCTGCAGCACGCCGGGAGTGTCTGTCTCGGCAAGCTGGATGCTGTAGGCGAGTGATGCCTCGCCAGAGGGCTGGCCCAAGCCGCTGCAGCGGCAAGACCATTCACCGTCACGCGCGGTGCAGCTCGCTCGCATCGTCGCCACACTGCGTTCACGGAAGGGCAAGTCGCCTGCGTTGCCGCTGGGCCGGCAGTCGTCACCGACCGGCGTGCTGTTGTTGAGCTGCGCCAGCGCCCAGGCGAGCCCCGCTTCTGATGCCTCGCGTGCTTGCGCAGCGCGGTACTGGTTGACGGAGGCCTTGGCATCAAGCAACACGCTGCGGTTCGCGAAAACCACACTCAGCAGTGCGACGAACGACAACAACAGCGTGAGGGCGATCGTGCTCGCGCCGCGTTGTGAGCTGGGGGCTGTCATGTCGGGCAGGCGCCGAGCAGCGCGTCGTTGCGCAGGCGCACCGTGGTGTGGGTGCCGCGAATCGCCGCCGTGTCATGGGTCGCACGGCCTTCGACCTGAATGGCCAGGCTGCGCACCTGTTGCCGTGGGGGGCAGGTGGCAGCGCTGCCCTCGGCGCATTGGCGGGCGCAAAAGCCGGTGAGCACGGTCTCGTCAACGCGCGGGGTGATGCTGAAGGTGGTGACGCGCAAGGTGTGGGGGTCGGTCATCGCCTGCCAGTAGCCCTCGCCCAGCTTCATCTCGATCACCCCGGCACGCAGACGGTAGGCCATTTCGGCATCGCCGCCCGCGTGGAAGAAGCGCACGCCGTTTTCGGCTTCGTCCACCGCGCCGGCGCGGCGCAGGTTGTGTACGACCAGCTCGCTGGCGGTGCGCAGGTCTTGCATCAACCGTGTCTCGAGCAGCAAGCTGCGGCTTTCGCGCAGGTGGTGCGTGATGGCGAGCAGGGCCACGGCGACGACCATCAGGCTGATGGCGCTGCCCACCATGAGTTCGACCAGCGACAACCCGCGCTGAAGGCGGCGCGCGTTCACAGGTTCCAGCAGCGCTTGTTGGCTGCGGTGGTGTTGTCGGTGCGCTCGTCGGCGCCGGAGGTGTAGCTCGTGTGGCCACGCTCGACCGTGAGGCGCAACACGCGGCAGGCGCTGTCGCCAGCTTGTGAGCCGGTGCCGAGGGCGACGGCACTGAAGCCTGTGTTGCTGCTGTCGGTGACCTGGAGTTCGTAGTGGCGTGGGTTGGAGGCCGTGCCGATGTCCATGTCGGCCCCGCTTGCATAGCTGCGGTGGTTGGAGAACCAGCGTTCCTGGTTCATCTGCAACTGCAGCAGGGCGGTGATGCCCTCGATGCGACGTGCCTTGAAGAGCGGGCCCTGGAAGCTGGGGTAGGCGGTGGCGGCGAGGATGCCGGTGATGGCCGTGGCCACCATCAGCTCGATCAGCGTGAAGCCGTGTTGACGTGTGTTCATGGCGGCTCCTCAGCAAGCGCGATAGCCCGACACGCTGGGCTGCGGCGAGCAGGAGCGCACACGCCCCATGATGTTGACCGTGTGCTGCACGCTGCGGCCTTGCGGGCCGGTGATGCGCAGCGTGGCCGCCGGGCTCGCGGTGCCGTGCACCGGGTCGAACACGATCGAGGCGACGTTGCTGTGAAGGCTGATGCGGTGTGCGTCGTCCAGTGCCACGGCCTTGATCGCCTGCGCGTCACCTTCGCAGCTGGGCGTGCCCGCGGCGGTACATTCGCACTGGTCGGCCGAGCCCGTGTGGATCACGTAGCAGCCGGCGTCGGCCCTGAAGCTGACGCGCACGCCCTGGTTGCGATGCACCGCCTCGGCGCGCGCATATTGCAGGTCGCTGGTCAATTCGCTGGCGACACCGCTGATGCGCTGTTTGTCGATCAGCCCGGCGAGCGAAGGCACAGCGGTGGTGGCCACGATGCCCGCGACGGCGACGACCGCCACCATCTCGACCAAGGTGAAGCCCTGTGCCGGTGCCCTGACGAAGCTCTTTCTCTTCATGATTCCCCCCTGTTATTTGGAACGTGCCTGCACTGTAAAAAGTGCTTGCCGTTTCCGCTTCCACCGGGCGGGGGGAAACACGGGGCCTCTGGTGAGGGCACCCGGCGGGGGGATCGCCTTAGATGTCTCTGATCAGCTGGCGGAACTCGTCCACGTCTTCGAAGCTGCGGTAGACCGACGCGAAGCGCACATAGGCCACCTTGTCGATGCGTTTGAGCTCGCGCATGACCAGCTCGCCCAGGCGTGTGGACGCCACTTCCTTGGCGCCGCTGTTGAGCAGCTTGTCTTGAATGCGCTCGATGGCGGCATCGATCTGCTCCACGCTGACTGGGCGCTTGCGCAGCGCGAGCGTCATCGAGGCGCGAATTTTCCCGATGTCGAACTCAGCGCGTGTGCCGTCTTTCTTGACCACCGAAGGCAGCGCAATTTCGGCGCGTTCATAGGTGGTAAAGCGTTTGTCGCAACTTTGGCAGCGGCGCCGCCGGCGCACGACATCACCCTCGTCGGACTCACGTGTCTCGACGACCTGGGTGTCTTCGTGGCTACAAAATGGACAACGCATAAAAGAGAAGGGGCCGCGTCAGCGACCCCAGCCTCGTGTTGCTATCAACGGTAGACCGGGAAGTCGCGCGTCAGCGCGGCCACCTTGGCGCGCACCGCCGCGATGTTGGCCTCATCGTGCGGCTTGTCCAGCACATCGGCGATCAGGTTGGCGGTGGCACGAGCCTGCGCTTCCTTGAAGCCGCGTGTGGTGAAGGCCGGCGAGCCGAGGCGGATGCCGCTGGTGACCATCGGCTTTTGCGGGTCGTTCGGGATGCCGTTCTTGTTGCAGGTCATGTGGGCCGCGCCCAGGATGGCCTCGGCTTCCTTGCCGGTGAGGTTCTTGAGGCGCAGGTCGACCAGCATCACGTGGCTCTCGGTGCGCCCGCTCACGATGCGCAAGCCGCGCGCGGTGAGGGTGTCGGCCAGCACGGCGGCGTTTTTTACCACCTGCTGTTGATAGGTCTTGAATTCGGGCGACAGCGCTTCCTTGAAGGCCACGGCCTTGCCGGCGATCACGTGCATTAGCGGGCCACCCTGGATGCCGGGGAAGATGGCGCTGTTGATCTTCTTGGCGATCGCTTCGTCGTTCATCACGATGATGCCGCCGCGCGGGCCGCGCAGGCTCTTGTGGGTGGTGGAGGTCACCACGTCGGCATGCGGCACCGGGTTGGGGTAGACGCCGGCGGCGATGAGGCCGGCATAGTGCGCCATGTCGACCATGAAATACGCGCCCACGGCCTTGGCCACCTTGGCGAAACGCTCGAAGTCGATGCGCAGGCTGTACGCCGAGGCACCCGCGATGATCAGCTTGGGCTTGTGCTCGTGAGCCAGGCGCTCCATCGCGTCGTAGTCGATGGCTTCCTGGGCGTCGAGGCCGTAGCTCACGACCTTGAACCACTTGCCACTCATATTGAGCGGCATGCCGTGGGTGAGGTGGCCGCCTTCGGCCAGGCTCATGCCAAGGATGGTGTCGCCGGGCTGCAGCAGACCGAAAAACACCGCCTGGTTGGCTTGCGAGCCGGAATTGGCCTGCACGTTGGCGAACTGGGAACCGAAGAGCTGCTTCAGTCGGTCGATGGCGAGCTGCTCGACCACGTCGACGTATTCACAACCACCGTAGTAACGCTTGCCGGGGTAGCCCTCGGCGTACTTGTTGGTGAGCTGGCTGCCCTGGGCGGCCATGACGGCCGGAGAGGTGTAGTTCTCCGAGGCGATCAGCTCGATGTGGTCTTCCTGGCGCTGGTTCTCGCTCTGGATGGCGGACCAGATCTCGGGGTCGATGTTGGAAAGTGTGGATTGGGCGCGGTCGAACATGTGGCAGTCCTCTGTGTCAGAAGTCCCTCGACGAGCCGCATCACGATGCGGCCTCAGGGCTGCCCAGGCGAACGGCTGAACCGACCCCGCTCAATGTCACAAACGCGGGTCGGGCTGCGCTCCCCAGTGGTTCACCACCTCAGGCACCGTGGAAGTTTCCAGGAGCCCCATCGCCAGTTGCGCAGCGGGGGAAGTGTACCGCCGCGGCCTGCGTGCGGTACACCCGATCGAAGGGTCAGCGCAGCAGCGCGACCTGCTCGGTGGCTGGCTTGTCACCAGTCGGCACGGGCTGGGTGTCGACATCCGGACCGGTGAGCGTGGCCGGGAGGGTCACCGGGGTCGTCGGCGCAATCGACGGGGCCGTGACCGAGATCACCTTGCCAGCCGCAATCTGGCGCAGATGCTGCTGCTCGGCCAGCACCTTGCCGGCATAACCGCCGTCATCGGCCAGGTTGGCGGCGCCGACGTAGTAGCGCAAGCCGGCTTCGATGCTGCCGGCGCGCGCGATGCACTCCTTGAGCACCTGCACCCCGACGCGCAGGTTGGTCACCGGGTCGAAGGCGGCGTGGTTGCCACCAAACGGCTCGTACTTGTCATCGTGGATCTGCGTCATCACCTGCATCAGCCCCTGGGCACCGACCGGGCTCTGGGCAAACGGGTTGAAGCTCGATTCAATGGCCATGATGGCGAGGATCAGGGTCGGGTCCAGCCCGGCCCGGGCGCCTATCGTCCAGGCTTCCTTGACCAGACGGCTCACCGGCTCGGGCGCCACGCGATAACGTCGCGACAGCCAGATCGCCACGGCCGCCTGCTGGCGGGTCAGGTCCTTGGGGTCATAGGCGGTGGCGCGGGCGATGGCGTCGGGCTCACCCAGATCGGCCAGGGCCTGTGGCGTACCGACAGTGCGCGCTTCGTGGCGGTCTTGCAGCCAACTCAGGGTGCGCTGCTCCACGGTGTGGCGCAAATCCCGCTGGCTGCTCACGAACACCAGCACCGACACCATCAGCAGCCCGACCAGGGCCAGTGTGTTGTGGCTGACTTCCAGCAGGCCATGGCCCACGTCACGCAAGAACACCATGCTGGAGCGGGCGGCCGTTTGGCGACCGGTATCCAGTTGAGAGACCAATTTCTGAAGCGCTGTCATGTCACTCCTTTCTTCTCTGTCCTCCCCGATGCCGGCCCGAAGGCGCTTGCAGTGGAATGCGACAGTGATAATCCGCGACGAAAAGGGCCGCGGATCGGCAGCGTTGCGCCTGGGGCTCTCAGGTGAGAGTGGCGCGGGTTATCCCTGATCTGCGTCAGGTCCGGGCGGATTCTGGAAGATGCACCCATGCCAGTCAAGCATTACGAACTCATTGTTCATAACCAAAAAGCATGAAATACCGGGATTTGCGTGACTTTATGACAGGCCTGGAGCGGTCTGGCGAGCTCCAACGGGTCGCAGAGCCTGTATCGGCGCGGCTTGAAATGACAGCGCTCAGTGACCGAGTGCTTCGCGCGGGCGGGCCGGCGTTGTGGTTTCAGAACCCCGCCGGTTACAAAATTTCAGCCTTGACGAATCTTTTCGGAACGACACGTCGAGTCGCCCTCGGTATGGGTGCTACAGAGGTAAATGATCTGCGCGACGTGGGTCGCGTGCTGGCCAGCCTGAAGGAGCCGGAGCCGCCCAAAGGGCTCAAGGATGCGGGCAAGTTGTTACAAATGGCCAAGGCCTTGTGGGACATGAAGCCCACTTCGGTGCGCCGCGCGGCCTGCCAGGAGGAGGTGTTGGAAGGCAGCGAGGTCGATCTGGGCGCGCTGCCCATCCAGACCTGCTGGCCGGGCGACGTGGCCCCCCTGATCACGTGGGGCTTGGTGATCACCCGCGGGCCGCAAAACGGGCCTAACCCACGCAAGCGGCAAAACCTCGGTATCTACAGGCAGCAGGTCATCAGCCCGCGCCAAGTGATCATGCGCTGGCTGGCCCACCGCGGCGGGGCGCTCGATTTCCGCGACTTCGCTCTGGCCAACCCCGGCCAGCCCTTCCCGATCGTGGTGGCGCTGGGTGCCGACCCGGCGACCATCCTGGGCGCGGTGACGCCGGTGCCCGATACCTTGTCGGAATACCAGTTCGCGGGCCTGCTGCGCGGCAGTCGCACGGAAGTGGTCGACACCGCCGTGGGCGATGCGGGCACGATGCTGCAGGCCCCGGCCAGCGCCGAGATGGTGTTGGAAGGACACATCCCCACTGCCGCCAAAGGTTTTACAGGCGTGAGCGCTCACGGCGTGGCGGTGAAAGAAGTCGGCGGCTATCTGTATGCACTGGAAGGCCCGTTCGGCGACCACACCGGCTACTACAACGAGCAGGACTGGTTCCCGGTCTTCGAGATCACCCGCCTGACCCGTCGCAAAGACCCGATCTACCACTCCACCTACACCGGCAAGCCGCCCGACGAGCCAGCGATGCTGGGCGTGGCGTTGAATGAAGTGTTCGTGCCCATCCTGCAAAAGCAGTTTCCGGAGATCGTGGACTTCTATCTGCCGCCCGAGGGCTGCAGCTACCGCATGGCCATCGTGAGCATCAAGAAAAGCTACCCCGGCCACGCCAAGCGGCTGATGTTTGGCATCTGGAGCTTCTTGCGCCAGTTCATGTACACCAAGTTCATCGTGGTGACCGACGACGACGTGGACATTCGCAACTGGCAGGAGGTGATCTGGGCCATCACCACCCGCATGGATCCCGTGCGCGACACCACCCTGGTCGAGAACACACCCATCGACTACCTCGACTTCGCCTCGCCCGTCAGCGGCCTGGGCGGCAAGATGGGGCTGGACGCCACCAACAAATGGCCGGGTGAAACCCACCGCGAGTGGGGCCGCACCATCCGCATGGACGCGGAGGTCGAGCGGCGCGTAGCGCATCTGTTCGACGGCGTCATGAATCCTGCCAAACAAGACGCCGCTACTTCATAGCGCATCTCTCTTGGCAATGCCCTGCTCCAGCATCTAACTTTGTGAAGCCTGCATGCAGGCAACCTCACCGGCGCAGTCCCTGCGCTACAGGAGCCCCGGACCTACTTCCTCTGGAGCCCCGAACTGGTGGCGTCAGCCATCCGCCCCCTCCCACCGCAAGGTCGGGAGGGGGTTTCGTTTCAGGGATCACACGCGCAGCAGCAAGGCCAGCAGCTCGCGCAACGAGCGGCTCACGCTGGTGTAGCCGGCAGCGGTGGGCAGCCAGTCGAGCGCGGCACTGTCGACCCGACGTGCCAGGCCCATGGGCGCCGGCTGGATCTTGACGGAGCCGCCCGCCGCCTGTTCGAACACCTTTTGCGCCCGTGGCATGTGCCAGCCATGGGTGACGAGCACGATGCGCGTGACGCCGGCCTGCTTGAGCAGGGGCACCGTGCGCACGGCGTTTTCTCGGGTGTCGTGCGAGCGGTCTTCCAGCCACTTGATCTGTTGGCCGAAGTCGTTCGAGGCCACGCGGGACGCCGTCTGCGCCTCGGGTTGGCCGTCGGCCTGCCCCCAGGCGAGGCCACCGCTGAACGCCACTGGCGCGCCGGTCTCGCGACTCAGCCACAGGCCGTAGCGCAAGCGCTCAAGCGTGGGGGGCGCCAGATTGGCCACGCCGTATTCGGGCGCCACGGTCTCCTGCCCGCCGCCGAGTACCACGACGGCAATCTGCTCCTTGTTCTTGACGGCCGCTTTCAGCTCTGCGATGCCCTCGGCGCTGAGTGCTGCGGGTTGCTTGAGCACGAACTGGTTCAGCCACTGGCCGGTGCCCAGGCAGGCGCTGAGCCACAGGCCGACGATGCTGATCAGGATGACAAACCAGCCCAGGCCGCGACGCGGCAAGATCAGCCGGGCACCGATCAGGATGAGCAGAAAGAAAGGCAGCGGTGGCATCACCAGCGCGGCAAGCACGGGTCTCCACGATTCGATGCCGAGCAAGGTCAGCAGGGCGTTCATGCCGCGCCTTTCGTGAGTTCGTTGGGGTTTCGGGCCGCGATTGTGCCGGACGCTTGCTGGCTCGACGCGCCAAGTTTGCGCCGTCGTGGCGCACGATCGGTGACAAATTGCGCGCTTATCCGGGGTTCCCGGGCCGTGGGGGGCATGAAACAGTCCGGAGCCTTGCCCCTCCAAGCTGAAGAGACCTTCCCAAGATGCCCACGATGCGACTTCGAGTGATCTGCGCGGCCTGGCCCGCTTTGGCCGTGACGGGGCCGAGCTGGGCCCAAACCGAAGCACCCGCCACCTTGCTCGACCCGGTGATCGTGACAGCCGAGCGCTCCCGCCAAAGTTCGTTCGACGCGCCCGCCGCCATCAGCGTGGTCACGCGCGAGGTGCTGGAAAGTGGCGGCCCGCAAGTCAACCTGTCGGAGGCGCTCAACCGCGTGCCCGGCATCACGGTGCTGAACCGGCAGAACTACGCGCAAGACCTGCAGCTGTCGATCCGCGGCTTCGGCTCGCGCTCGACCTTCGGCATTCGCGGCGTGCGCCTCATCGTCGACGGCATTCCCGCCACCATGCCCGATGGCCAGGGCCAGGCCTCGAGCATCGCGCTCAGCTCGGTCGGCCGCATCGAGGTGCTGCGTGGCCCCATGGCCCAGCTCTACGGCAACGCCGCCGGTGGCGTGGTGCAGGTGTTCACCGAAGACGACGCCGCCCAGCCAACCGCCACGGTATCGGCCTCGGCCGGCCCCTACGGCCAGAACAAGCTGGGCCTCAAGTTCAGCACCAGCACGCCTGGCTACGGGCTCACGCTCGACGCCTCGCGCTACAAGACCGACGGTTACCGCGAGCACAGCGCCGCCGAGCGTGGTCAGTTCAACGCCCGTTGGCAAAGCGACCTGACACGCGACACCCACGTGAGCGTGGTGCTCAACGCGCTCGACCAGCCCGGCACCCAAGACCCGCTGGGCCTCACCCGCGCCCTATGGGAGGCCAACCCGCAGCAGGTGGTGCCGCTCGCCATCTCGCAAGACAGCCGCAAGACCGTGCGGCAGGAACAGATCGGCACGGTGATCGAACACCGCTTGAGCGCCGACACCACCTTCACCGGCCGCCTCTACCTGGGCGAGCGCAGTCTCGACAACGCCTTGTCCATCCCGCCGTCGGCGCAGGTGGCGGCCAGGTCGAGCGGCGGCATCGTGCAGTTCGAGCGCAGCTACGGCGGCCTGGCGGCGCAGGCGTCGCACCGCGTGGCGCTGCAAGACGGGCTGGCCTTGCGCGTGACGGCGGGCGTCGAATACGACCGCATGGTCGAGAAGCGGCAGGGCTATCTCAACACACTGGGTGTGCAAGGCGCACTCAAGCGCGACGAACGCAACACGGTCGAGAACCGCGATGCCTTTGCGCAGGCCAGCCTCGACGTGCACCCGCAATGGACGCTCACCGGCGGCCTGCGCACGATCAACGTGCGCTTTCGCACCCAAGACCACTACATCGCCGCCGGCAACCCCGACGACAGCGGCAGCCTCAGCTACCACGGCGCCAACCCAGTGCTGGGCGTGACCTGGCGTGCCGCACCCGAGTTGAACGTCTACATGAACGCCGGCCGCGGCTTCGAGACCCCTACCTTCAACGAGCTGGCCTACCGCAACAGCGGCACGGGGCTCAACACCGACCTGCGCGCCTCCACCAGCAAGCACGTGGAGCTGGGCGCCAAGTGGAAGCTCGGGTCGGCGCAGCGCCTGGATGCGGCCTTATTCGCCATCGACACCCGCGACGAGATCCTGGTCGACACCAACAGCGGCGGCCGCTCCACCTTCAAGAACGCCGAGCGCACCGAACGGCGTGGCCTCGAGCTGTCGCACGTGGCCCAGCTCACCGACGCGCTGCGCAGCACGCTCAGCCTCACCGCGCTGCGCGCTCGTTTCGAAAACGGGAACCGCTTGCCCGGCACGCCCGATCGCAGCGCCTTCGCCGAGCTGGCCTGGGCGCCCAAGGAGGCGTGGGGCGGCTTCAACGCCGGTGCCGAGCTGGTGCACACCGGCGCGCTGTACGTGCACGACGACAACCGCGACGCTGCACCCGCCGCCACCGTGTTCAACCTGCGCGCCGGTTTTGCGCAAGAGGTGGCGGGCTGGCGCTTCACCCAGCTCGTGCGGGTCGACAACCTGGGCGACCGCCGCTACGCCGGCTCGGTGATCGTCAACGACGGCAACAGCCGCTTTTTCGAACCCGCCTTGCCGCGCCAGTGGCTGCTCGCGCTGACCGCCCGCCACGCCTTCTGAAGCCCCTTCGGGCTGTGCTCCCGTGCGCACTGCCAGACAATGCCGACCTGTCTGACATGGAGTCTCACGCATGAGCGCATCAACTGAAACCATCACCTTGGGCGGCGGCTGCTTCTGGTGCACCGAAGCGGTGTACGAGCGGGTGCAAGGTGTCACCGCAGTCGAGTCGGGCTATACCAACGGCCACGTGCTGCGGCCCAGTTATGAGCAGGTGTGTGGCGGCGACACCGGCCACAACGAAGTGGTGCGCGTGAGCTTCGACCCGGCGCAGATCAGCCTGCGCGAGATCCTGGAGATCTTCTTCGTGATCCACGACCCGACCACGCTCAACCGCCAGGGCAACGACGTGGGCACGCAATACCGCTCGGGCATCTACTTCAGCTCGCCCGAGCAAGAGCGTGTGGCGCGCGAGGTGCTGGCCGAGATGGCCGCCAGCAAGACCTACCGCTCGCCGGTGGTGACCGAGCTCAAGGCACTCGACAACTACTCGCGTGCCGAGGACTACCACCAGCACTACTTCG
>NZ_JANOCG010000227.1:0-6656 GCF_031412075.1 Rhizobacter sp. | reverse complement strand
ACCAGGCCGGCGAGGGTGAGGCGTACCAGGACAACCTGGGGCGCTTTCTGAACGACAAGGCGATCCAGCGCTGGCGACACCGCCTTAACGTCGACTGGGACCGTGGGCCGTTCGGGCTGAGCCTGTCGAACACTTTCCTCTCGGGCTACACCGACCAGAACAGTGCCATCGACCTGGAAAGCGGGCAACGTGTGGCCCCGCGCGACGTCAAGGCTTATTCCTTGTGGGACCTGACGGGTTCGTACAGCGTGAGCCGTGCCCTGAAGATTCGCGCCGGCATCCTGAATTTGCTCGACACGGCCCCGCCCTTCACCAACCAGGCGTATTACTTCCAGGCCTCCTGGGACCCTACCTACGGCGACCCGCGCGGGCGGGCGGCCTATGTGAGTTTGAACTACAGCTTCCGGTAAGAACGCGGTCTGGGCCACAAGCCCGGCGACGTGGTTCCGCTGCGTTCAAGCGCGCGGTGGATCCTTGAGAAAGGCTCGGGTCATCGTCCCGAGCCCTTTTCATGGAGCTCGTCAGTCATCTGAAAGCCGAACATCAGATGGGGCACGGCCACGCCAATGCTCGGGTCGCCTGGTTTTCGGCCAAGAAGTAGTCGGCCAGGTCGCCCTGGAGCGAACGTGGCACGCTGAATCACATCTCGGCCTGCGACCTGATGTTCCTGGCAAGCTTTACCAACGACCCGGCGTTTGCCGAGTGCGAGGGTGATCTTGACAACCACTTCACCCAGCTGCGCCCACAGCGTCAGAGGGTTGACTCACGGCTATTGGAGTGGTCCAAGTCAAGGCCGCCGTGATCGGCACGGCGGCGAAGTTTCAAGCCGGCTTCAGGCCTCGATCTGCATCGAAGGCCGCGCTTGCACCTTCTGCAGCCAGGCCAGCGTCGTGGGGTGCGCGGCCACCGGCGCACCGATGTAGGCGCTGTAGCCGATCACCGAAGCCACGATCAGGTCCACCAAGGAATACGCGTCTCCCAGCATCCAGGCCTGCCGGCCCAGGCGGTCATCGAGCAGCGCCAGCAGTCCGTCAAGGCTTTTGCGCGCTGCAGTGCCGTGGGCGTCGTCGGGTATTCCCAGGTCGTTCGCAGCCTGCAAGCGAACCAGCTGCGCGCCATAGGTCACGTAGGCCCAGGTGCTCCATGCCATCGCCTGCAGGTGCTCGGCCGTGCCAACGGCCGGCCACAGGCCGCGCTGGACGCCGTAGGTCTGGCCGAGCCACATCTCGATCGCCAGCGCCTCGAACATCGGCGCGCCGTCGACTGTGATCGTGGGCACCTTGCCGTTGGGATTCAGGGCGAGATAGTCGGGCCGGCGCTGCTCGCCGGTGGTGATGTCGACCTTGACACGCTCGTGCGGCACGTCCAGTTCGGCCAGGGCGCAGGCGATGGGGGTGGCACTGGACATGGGGTGCCAGTAGAAAACGATCTTGGACATGAAGCGGCTCCTTAAAAGGGTTGAAGGCCGGTTCGACGCCGTGCCGAACCCGTGGCAGTAATGTCATGTCCATTGCGGACAGTTTTGGCCCTCAACAAGCATTAGAGTGCGACCGTGCTTTCATCTTCTTCACGCTTGCTTCGGGTGCTGTCGCTGCTGCAGACCCGCAGCCATTGGGCGGGCCCCGAACTGGCCGAGCGGCTGGAGGTGCACCCACGCACCTTGCGCCGCGACATTGACCGGCTGCGCCAGCTGGGCTACCCCGTGCACGCGAGCAGCGGCGTGGCGGGCGGCTATGCGTTTCGTGCGGGGCAGTCGCTGCCACCGCTGCTGCTCGACGACGAAGAGGCGCTGGCCGTGGCCATCGCGTTGCAGATTGCCGCCGCCGGCACCGTGAGCGGCGTCGAAGAGAGCTCGCTGCGCGCGCTGGTGAAGCTGGAGCAGGTGATGCCCACCCGCCTGCGCCGTCGCACCCATGCGCTGCGCTCGGCCATCGTGCCGGTGCAGCGCATGGGGCCCACCATCGATGCCGTTGTGCTGGCCACGCTGGCCTCAGCCTGCCGCGACCAACTGCAGGTTGGCTTCCATTACCGAGACCTGCGCGGCAAGGCCAGCGTGCGCACGGTGGAGCCGCATGCGCTGGTGCACACCGGCCACCACTGGTACCTCGTGGCCTGGGACCCTGCGCGTGACGACTGGCGCACTTTCCGCATCGACCGCGTGGAGGGCGCACCCCGCACGGGCACGCACTTCGTGCCGCGTGCTGCGCCAGCCGGTGACCTGCGCGCTTACGTCTCGGGTGCCATGGCAGGTGTGCATCAGGGCGATCAGGCACGCGTGGTGCTGCACCGAGCGCGCGAGGTGATGGTGCGCACCATCCCCCCTGCGGCGGCCACGCTCGAGCCCATCGACGACACGCGCTGTCTGATGCTGTGCGGCGCGGGCCAACTGGATTCGCTGGTCTACTGGCTGATGGCACTCGACGTGGAATTCGATGTGCTGGAGCCGCCCGCGCTCAAGCAGAGGCTCCGCTCTGCCAGTGAGCGGGTGGCGCGCAGCCTGGCACGCGCGGAAGGCGGCAAGACGGTCTGATTCGATCTCCCCGCGAGCGACTGCTGCGCCATGTCGCAGCCCCGTGCGCATATTGCGATCAGTTCAAGCGACGGCTCGGCCGCGTAGCCCGGCTGCAGCGTGATCGTCGCGTGCAGTGTGCCTAGCCCCGCGCGGAAAGCCGTGCGGAGAGCCAGCCGCCCAGGGCGGCGCCCGCGGCCATGCTCAACAGGCCGGGCCAACCGCGCGTCGCGTCGATGAACACCGGCATGGGCGCGAGCGCATCCACCGCACGCACCGCGACCACCATCCCCACGCCGGCGGCGGTGGCGAAAAGGGCCGTGCGCGCCGCTGGCCATCGCTGGGCCAACCAGGCCGCCAGACCCAGCGCCGGCAGCCAACCGGCGACCAGGATGCCGGCGTAGACGGGGGCAAAGCCCGCCAGGTCTTGCAGCGTGGTGAGCGTACGCAGGCCCGGCGGCACCGGCACGCCGAGCGCCACCAGCGCCTGCAGGTTGAACTGCGTCTGCACCACCGAACCCCAGGCCGCCGCCAGCAGCCAGCCCGCGACCAGCGCCAGCAGGACCCGGGGCCAGCGCCGTGTCCCGGGGTTACTTGCGGCCATCGAAGGGCCCAGAGAATTCATGAGGAGCGCTGGTGTTCCATACTGCCCCGATGATGCAACATGCACTGATAGGCCTGCTGGTCGCCATGCTCAGCCCGGGCGCGGCGGGGGCCACCGACTATCGCGTGGACACCGTGGCCGCCCGCCTCGTCCACCCCTGGTCGCTGGCCTTCCTGCCCGACGGGCGTCTGCTGGTCACCGAAAGGCCGGGGCGCCTGCGGGTCATCGAGCCCGGCGCCAACGGCCAGCTGGCCTTGCGTGGCGCGCCCGTGCAAGGTTTGCCAGCGGTGATGGCGCAAGGCCAGGCGGGGCTCTTCGACCTGTTGTTGCACCCGGGGTTTGCCGACAACGGGCTGCTCTACCTCTCCTTCGCCCACGGCACACCGGCGGCCAACCACCTGCGGGTGGTGCGTGCGCGTTTCGACGGCACGCAATTGCTCGACGTGACCCCCGTCTTCACCTCGCAGCCGGCCAAGAAGGCCAGCCAGCATTTCGGGGGACGCATGGCTTGGCTGCCCGACGGCACGCTGGTGCTGGGCATGGGCGACGGCAACCTCGAGCGCACCGACGCGCAGCGCCTGCACACCCACCTGGGCAAGCTCATGCGCATCAACGCCGACGGCAGCGTGCCCCGCGACAACCCTTTCGTCGGCACCGCTGGTGCGCGGCCCGAGATCTACAGCCGCGGCCACCGCAACCCGCAGGGTCTGGTGGTGGTGGGCGGCGTTCTTTACGAGCACGAACATGGTTCACGCGGCGGCGATGAACTCAACCGCATCACGCCCGGGGCGAACTACGGCTGGCCGCTCACCACCGGCGGCATCGACTACACGTACGCCCGTATCACGCCCTACCGCAGCCTGCCGGGCATCGAGCCGCCGCTGCTGGAATGGACGCCCTCCGTGGCACCGGCCGGCATGGCCTGGTACGACGGCGCGCTCTTCCCCGCTTGGCGCGGCAGCCTGTTCGTCGCGACGCTGAAAGAACGTAGCGTGCGCCGCGTCCCGATGACGGGTGGTGCAGCGGGCATGCAGGAAGTGCTGTTCCAGGAGCTGGGCGCACGTCTGCGCGACGTGCGCGTCGGCCCGGACGGCGCGCTCTACCTGCTGAGCGACAGCGCCGACGGGCGGGTGCTGCGCGTGCGGCCGAAGTGAGCGCAACGAAGGCCGCTCAAGACCCATTGCCTTCGGCCGTCCACCGAACACCGAATACCGAACACCGAGGCCTGGCACCAATTCAAGCGAGGGTTGCAGACTCGGTCCTTGACCGCACCGAGCTTCCACCCAATACCGCGTGCTGACGCACGGGTGGCGTGAACAGGCTGTAGAGCATCTTCTGAGGCGTCGCGCTCGCTTGGTCGAGCTCTGCCAGATGAGGCTGCGACAGCTGGATCTCCAGCGCCGCAATGTTGTTTTGGAGCTGCTCGATCTTGCTGACCCCCATCAGCGTTGACGACACCCCCGGACGTTGAAGTACCCAGGCCAGCGCCACCCGCGCCGCCGACTCGCCGCACGCACCGGCCACGCGCTTGACGGCTTCGACTATTTGCCAGTTTCGATCGGTGAACAACGAATCGCCACCTTGCCCGCCTTGATCAAGTTGCTCATCGTCTCGAGCAGTTCCTCGGCGGGAGTGACCGAGTCCCAGACGTGCACCCACAGCATGTCGCGTGCGATATTGAGTGAGCGGCATGTGCGTTTCCAGAGTTGCTTCTCTTGATCGCCGCGTTCGAGCGGGGCGCTCACCATGCGAGCTTTACGCGCGCCGCGGTCGAGCTCGGGGTCTCCCCGTCGGCGCTGCCTCAAAACCTTCGTACGTTGGAGTTACCGATGGGAGTACGCGCACAAGGGGCGCCGAATCGACATTCAGGTGGATGGCGCGTTGATCGCGCGCGATGGAGACACATTGCTCAGTGCCATTCGCTCGGGCGCCGGCATCGGTCTCGCGTTCGAGTCGCAAGTGAAGGACGACCTTGCCACGGGCCGCCTGGTGCCATTGCTCAAAGCCTGGTGGCCATCGTTTCCGGGGTTCTACCTCGACCACCCGAGCGGCGCCCACGTGCCTCGCAAGCTGAGCGCATTCATCGATTTCATGAAGCAGCGACTGAATGAGAGTGCGGCGTGACGGTATGAAGATGACCGGAGACGCCTTGCGACTGAATAAAGGCCATCTGCGAGGGGGAACATCTCATTCAGAGACCGCATGAGACCTGGCGAGACCACCCATTGGTGCCTGGGACGGGGGTCGAACCCGTACGCCCTCTCACGAGAAGCGGCGGATTTTAAGTCCGCTGTGTATACCGATTTCACCACCCAGGCCGAGCGCGGATTATCAGGCCGCTAAGGCCGCGATAGCCTCTTGCCAGTTGACGCTCATGCCCCATCTGGGAACAATCACGACCTCACCAGAAAGCTAACCATGACCCGCGATTTCATCCTCGTCCACGGCAAGCACGCCTCATTCACGGCATAGACACGGCTTTCTGAGCACCCCTCGGAAGGCCTTTTGGGCTTTCCGGCACACCAACCCCGGCAGGCTCGCACCCTCCGGGGTTTTGTTTTTCCAGGCACACACCATGCGCACCTACGACAAGCTGATCGCCACGATTTTTCTCGCCAAAGCACGAGACGGCTTGCGCTCGTACTTTGGCACCTTGCTGCAAGCGCCCTAGCGCCTGCCTTCTTGCGCACTTTCGCTCGAAGGCTGGCTTGGAATGAACGAACAAGCCTTCAACGAAAGATCCGCATGAACACCACCCGCAACCTCAGAAACATCGGCGTCATTGCCCACGTCGACGCCGGCAAGACCACCACCACCGAACGCATCCTGTTCTACACGGGCGCGAACCACCGTGTCGGCGAAGTACACAACGGCACGACCGTGATGGACTTCGACCCGCAAGAGCGCGCACGCGGCATCACCATCAACAGCGCGGCCACCACCGTGTTCTGGAAAGGTGCGCAGATCAACCTGATCGACACGCCGGGCCACATCGACTTCAACATCGAGGTGAACCGCTCGCTGCGCGTGCTCGACGGCGCGGTGGTGGTGTTCGACGGCGTGGCCGGCGTCGAGCCGCAGACCGAGACCAATTGGCGCCTGGCCGACAAGTACCACGTGCCGCGCCTGGCCTTCATCAACAAGCTCGATCGTGTGGGCGCCGATTTCCCGCGCGTCGTGCAGATGATGGAAGAGCGCCTGGGCGTGAAGCCGCTCGTGCTTCAGCTTCCTGTTTACACAAGAGAAGGCGCCGAGGACACGTTCCGCGGCGTCGTGGACCTGCTCGCCCTCAAGGCGCTGGTCTGGCACGGCACCGACATCGGCGAGCCCTATGAAACACAAGCGATCCCACCCGAACTGATGGCACAAGCCGTGAGCGCCCGCGCTCGTCTGGTCGAAACCGTGGTCGAGCAAAACGACACCGTGCTCAACGCCTATCTCAACGGTAGCGAGCCCACGGTGGCGCAGCTGCGTGCGTGCATCCGCACGGGCACGAACGCGCCCGCCAGCGTGCCGGCGCGGATGCAGGCACGCAGCTGCGCC
>NZ_JANOCG010000226.1:0-14086 GCF_031412075.1 Rhizobacter sp. | reverse complement strand
CATCGTGTCGTATGTGCTGCGCAGTTTTGGTGTCGATTGGAACCACCTGCTCAACAGCGAACACGCGATGACGCTGATCGTGCTGGCCGCGGTGTGGAAGCAGATCTCATACAACTTCCTGTTCTTCCTGGCCGCTTCGATCAGCGAACGTGGAATGCTTTGCAGCCCGGCGAGAAAGAAGAGAAAGTTGTACGAGATCTGCTTCCACACGGCGGCCAACACAATCAGCGTCATCGCGTGTTCGCTGTTGAGCAGGTGGTTCCAATCGACACCAAAACTGCGCAGCACATACGACACGATGCCGATCGACGGGGCGAACATGAACAACCACAACACCCCGGCTACCGCCGGCGCCACCGCGTACGGCGAGATCCGCAGCGTGCGGTAGACCAGCGCGCCTTTGACGACCCGGTCGGCAAACACCGCCAGCAGCAGCGAGATGGACAGGCCCAGGCCGGCCACCAGCACCGAGAACACGGCGGTGGTCTTGAACGAGGCAAGGTAGGTCGCGTCCTTCACCAGGTTGGCAAAGTTTTCCAGGCCGACCCAGCTGGTCGACATGCCGAACGCATCAGACTGCTGGAACGACTGCAACAAGGCCTGGCCCGCCGGCCAGAAGAAAAACACGGCGATCACGACCACCTGGGGCGCAATCAGCACCCAAGGCAGCCAGCCCGATCGGAAGACGACGCGTTTTTCTGAAGCCACAGAAGCAGGCGGTCCTGTGACTTACTTGTTGGCCTTCTCGAAGCGCTCCAGCAACTCGTTGCCCCGGTTCACAGCGCTGTCGAGCGCGTCCTTCGGGGCCTTCTTGCCAGCCCACACCTGCTCGAGCTCTTCGTCCATGACGGAGCGGATCTGCAACATGTTGCCCAGGCGAACGCCGCGCGACCTGTCGGTGGTCTTGCGGATCATCTGGTTCACGGCGGTGTCGGTGCCGGGGTTCTGCTTGTAGAAGCCCGACTTTTCGGTGACGGCGAATGAGGCCAGCGTGATCGGCAGGTAGCCAGTGCGCTGGTGGCTCTTGGCCTGGATTTCGGCGTCGGTCAGGTAGTTGAAGAAGGCCGCCACACCCTTGTACTCGGCCGGCTTCTTGCCAGCCATCACCCACAACGAAGCGCCGCCGATCACGGTGTTTTGCGGCGTGCCCGGCACGTCGGGGTAGTAGGGCAGGGTGGCGATGCCGAAGTCGAACTTGGCGTTTTTCTTGATGCTGGCGTAGGTGGACGACGAGGCCGTGGCCATGGCGCACTCACCCGAGTAGAAGCTCGCGTCGGCGGCGTTGCCGCGACCGCGGTAGACGAACAAGCCCTGCTTGGCCATGTTGGCCAGGTTCTCGATGTGGCGCACGTGCAGCGGGCTGTTGAAGACCAGGCGCGCGCTGGTGCCGCCGAAGCCGTTGTTCTGCGTGGCAAAGAGTGTGTTGTGCCAGGTCGAGAAGCTCTCCAGCTGCGTCCAGCCCTGCCAGCTGGTGGTGAAGGGGCAGCTCACGCCCGAGGCCTTGAGCTTGGCGGCGGCGAGCGCCACTTCGGGCCAGGTGGTGGGCGGCTTGGCCGGGTCGAGGCCGGCCTTGCGGAAGGCGTCTTTGTTGTAGTTGAAGACGGTGGTGGAGCTGTTCAGCGGAAAGCTCAGCATCTGCCCGTTGGGCGCGGTGTAGTAGCCCACCACGGCGGGGATGTAGGCCTTGGGGTCGAACTTGTGGCCGGCGTCGGCGAGCACCTTGCCCACGGGCACGATCGCGCCCTTGGCTGACATCATCGTGGCGGTGCCCACCTCATACACCTGCAGGATGTGCGGCGCGGTGCCGGCGCGGAAGGCCGCGATCGCAGCGGGCATGGTCTCGTCGTAGGTGCCCTTGTAGGTGGGCACGATTTTGTAGTCCTTCTGGCTGGCGTTGAAGCCGTTGGCCAGGTCGAGCACCCAGTCATTGAGACCGCCGGTCATCGAGTGCCACCACTGGATTTCAACCTGGGCCTGGGCGGGGCCTGACAGGGCCAGGGCCAGAAGAGATGAGACGAGCGCGAGGGGTTTGTTGTTCATGACGACTCCGTTGTTGTGAACCTGAGGCTTGTGGCCAACAGGTCAGTTTGCGTCAGGCTTGTGACAGGCGTGTTTATGTCGCTTATGCGCGGTCACAACAACGGGGATAACCCCGCTGGGTTTTATGAGCGCACGAGTGTCGCTGCGCATGGCCTTACCCGGGCGCTGCCCCGGAGGGCTGCGGTACCATTCGTTTCCAAGTGCATAGCAGGCGCACCAGACGCCTGGAGCCCATGAACGCACCGATTCCGCTGAACCAGATCACCGCCGCAGCCGACGCTGCGCACAACGCGCCCCGGCTGCGCGAAATTCCCTACAACTACACCTCGTTCTCCGACCGCGAGATCGTGATCCGCCTGCTGGGCTCTCATGCCTGGGAGTTGCTGAACCGCCTGCGCGAAGAGCGCCAGACCGGCCGCTCGGCACGCATGTTGTACGAGGTGCTGGGCGACATCTGGGTGGTGCAGCGCAACCCCTACCTGCAAGACGACCTGCTCGACAACCCGCGCCGCCGCAAGCTGCTGATCGAGGCCTTGCACCACCGCCTCGGCGAAGTGCAGGCGCGTCGCAATCCGGCGAGCGATGCGTCGCGTGACGGGTTTGTGGGTGAGCTGCTGCAGGCGGCGAGTGCGGCCGTGAAGTCGTTTGCCGAGCAGTTTGAGCGGGTGGCCGACTTGCGCCGCAAGACCACGCGCGTGCTGGGCCGCCACACCGCGAAAGACAACATCAAGTTCGACGGCCTGTCGCGTGTCTCGCACGTGACCGACGCCACCGACTGGCGTGTCGAGTACCCCTTTGTCGTGTTGACGCCCGACACCGAGGCCGAGATGGCCGCGCTGGTCAAGCACTGCATCGAGCTCGGTCTGACCATCATCCCTCGCGGAGGTGGCACCGGCTACACCGGCGGCGCGATTCCGCTGACCTGGAACAGCGCGGTCATCAACACCGAGAAGCTCGAGGCGATGACCGAGGTGGAGCATCTGCGCCTGCCGGGCATGGACCGCGACGTGGCCACCATCTGGACCGAAGCCGGTGTGGTCACGCAGCGTGTGGCTGATGCCGCCGAGCGCGCGGGCTTCGTGTTTGCCGTCGATCCCACTTCGGCCGAAGCCTCGTGCATCGGCGGCAACATCGCCATGAACGCCGGCGGCAAGAAGGCCGTGTTGTGGGGCACCGCGCTCGACAACCTCGCCTCGTGGCGCATGGTCACGCCCGAAGCCAAGTGGCTGGAGGTGACGCGCCTCGACCACAACATGGGCAAGATCCATGACGTGGCGATGGCCACCTTCGAGCTGAAGTACTTCGACGCCTCGGGCAAGGTGCTCGAGCGCACCGAACAACTCGCCATCCCCGGCCGCACCTTCCGCAAGGAAGGCCTGGGCAAGGACGTGACCGACAAGTTCCTCGCCGGCCTGCCCGGCATTCAGAAAGAAGGCTGCGACGGCCTCATCACCAGCGCTCGCTGGGTGGTGCACAAGATGCCGGCGCACACGCGCACGGTGTGCCTCGAATTTTTCGGCAATGCGCACGATGCGGTGCCGTCGATCGTCGAGATCAAGGACTTCATGTTTGCCGAGGCCAAGGCGGGTGGCGCCATCCTCGCCGGCCTGGAGCACCTGGACGACCGTTACCTCAAGGCCGTGGGTTACGCGACCAAGAGCAAACGTGGCGGGTTACCGAAGATGGTGCTGGTGGGCGACATCGCCGGTGACGACCCCGACGTGGTGGGGCGGGCCACCAGCGCAGAGGTGCGCATTGCCAACAGCCGAGCCGGTGAAGGCTTCGTGGCGGTGAGCGCCGATGCGCGCAAGAAATTCTGGCTCGACCGTAAGCGCACGGCCGCCATCAGCAAGCACACGAATGCGTTCAAGGTGAACGAAGACGTGGTGATCCCGCTGCCGCGCATGGGCGAGTACACCAACGGCATCGAGCGCATCAACATCGAGCTGAGCTTGCGCAACAAGCTGGCGCTGGTCGATGCACTGGAGTCGTTCTTCGAAACCGGCAACTTGCCTTTGGGCAAGAGCGACGATGCCGGTGAAATCGCTTCAGCCGAGTTGCTGGAAGACCGCGTACAGCAAGCTTTGGCCTTGCTGAAAGAGGTGCGCTCGCTGTGGCAGCTGTGGCTCAACGACCTCGACGCGCTCGACCCGCAAACCGGCCGCAGCTACTTCGTGGCCCTGCAAGACCACACGCTGCGCGCCTCGTGGAAGACGCAGGTCCGCGCTAAGCTGCAAGACATCTTTGCCGGCTCGGCCCTGAAGCCCATCGTCGACGAGTGCATCCGCATCCACAAAGAGGTGTTGCGCGGGCGTGTGTGGGTGGCGCTGCACATGCATGCCGGTGACGGCAATGTGCACACCAACATCCCGGTGAACAGCGACAACTACGAGATGCTGCAAACGGCGCACGAAGCCGTGGCCCGCATCATGAAGCTGGCGCGCAGCCTCGACGGCGTGATCTCGGGCGAGCATGGCATCGGCATCACCAAGCTCGAGTTCCTGACCGAAGACGAGATTGCCGCCTTCACCGCCTACAAGTTGAAGGTTGACCCCGAGGGCCGCTTCAACAAGGGCAAGCTGCTGCGCAACGACGCGCTCAAGGCCGACCTGACCAACGCCTACCCGCCGAGCTTCGGTCTGATGGGGCATGAGTCGCTGATCATGCAGCAGAGCGACATTGGCGACATCGCCAACTCGATGAAAGACTGCCTGCGCTGCGGCAAGTGCAAGCCGGTTTGCGCCACCCACGTGCCGCGCGCCAACCTGTTGTACAGCCCGCGCAACAAGATCCTCGCGACATCGCTGCTGGTCGAGGCCTTCTTGTATGAGGAGCAGACACGCCGTGGTGTTTCGATCAAGCACTGGGAAGAGTTCGAAGACGTGGCCGACCACTGCACGGTGTGCCACAAGTGTTTGAGCCCCTGCCCGGTGGACATCGACTTCGGCGATGTGTCGATGAACATGCGCAACCTGTTGCGCAAGATGGGCAAGAAGAGCTTTCGGCCGGGCAACAAGCTGGCGATGTTGATGCTCAACACCACCAACCCCGAGACCATCAAGTTCCTGCGCACGTTGATGGTCGACGTGGGTTTCAAGGTGCAGCGCACCGCCAACAACCTGCTGCGCGGCTTGGCGAAGAAGCAGACCGCGGCACCCAAGTCATCGGTGGGCACGGCGCCGATCAAAGAGCAGGTGATCCACTTCATCAACAAGAAGCTGCCGGGTGGCCTGCCGAAGAAAACGGCGCGCGCGCTGCTGGACATCGAAGACAAGAACTACGTCCCGATCATTCGCGACCCGAAGACGACCACGGCCGACACCGAAGCGGTGTTCTATTTCCCGGGGTGTGGTTCGGAGCGCCTGTTCTCGCAGGTGGGCCTGGCCACGCAGGCGATGCTCTGGCATGCGGGTGTGCAGACCGTGCTGCCACCGGGCTATCTGTGCTGCGGTTATCCGCAAAAGGGCAGTGGCCAGTTCGACAAGGCCGAGAAGATCATCACCGACAACCGGGTGCTGTTCCACCGCGTGGCCAACACGCTGAACTACCTCGACATCAAGACCGTGGTGGTGAGTTGCGGCACCTGCTACGACCAGTTGCAGGGTTACCAGTTCGACAAGATCTTCCCGGGCTGCCGCATCATCGACATCCACGAGTACCTGCTCGAGAAGAACATCACCTTGGCCGGCGCGGGCGGGTATCTGTACCACGACCCTTGCCACTCGCCGATGAAGCTGCAAGAGCCGATGAAGACGGTGAAGGCGCTGCTGGGCGACAACGTGCTCAAGAGCGAACGTTGCTGCGGCGAGAGCGGCACGCTCGGCGTGACGCGGCCCGACATCGCCACGCAGGTGCGCTTCCGCAAGGAAGAAGAGCTGTTGAAAGACGAGGCCAAGCTGAGGGATCTCATGAAGGGCGCCGAGGGCGGCGCGGGTGCTGCCGATGCCAAGGCCAACGTGAAGATCCTCACCTCGTGCCCGAGCTGCCTGCAAGGCCTCACGCGCTACGGCAACGACCTCAACAACGGCCTGCTCGAAGCCGACTACATCGTGGTCGAGATGGCCAACCAGATCCTCGGGGCCGACTGGATGCCTGAGTATGTGGAGAAGGCCAACGAGGGCGGCATCGAGCGAGTGTTGGTCTGAGCCAGTATCGTTCGCCCTGAGCCTGTCGAAGGGCAGCGCGGCACGCTGGCTTCGACGGGCTCAGCCCGAACGGAGCTTTTTACTCCGCCGACAAACCACGCTCCTTGATGAGCGCGTGCCAGAAGGTCGTTTCCTTCTGCAGGAAGTTCGTGAGCGCGGGGCCGTCCGACGGCGTCACTTCCAGCCCGAAGTCTTCCAGCCGTGCCTTCACCTCGGGCACGCTGATGGCCTTGCTCAGCTCGCTGCTCAAACGCGCCACGATGTCGGCCGGTGTGCCCTTGGGCACGAACAGACCTTGCCAGGCCGTGACCTCGAAGTCCGTGATGCCGATCTCGTCGAGCGTGGGCACATCGGGCAATGACGGGATGCGCTTCTTCGACATCACTGCCAGCGCCTTGACCTTGCCGCCGCGAATTTGCGGCAGGCCGGCCGCGGTGTCGAGCACCATCATCGGCACCTGGCCGGAAATCACGTCTTGCACCGCCATCGCCGTGCCACGGTAGGGCACGTGCACGATGAAGCTCTTGGTGCGGTCTTTCAGCAGCTCCATCGCCAGGTGGTGCGGGCTGCCCACGCCGGGTGAGGCGTAGCTGTACTTGGCGGGGTTTTTCTTCACCTCGTCGAGCAGCTGCCTGGCGCTGGTCAGGCCCGAGCCCGGGTGCACCGCCAGGATCAGCGGGAAGCGCGCCATGAAGCCCACCGGCACCAGATCCTTCGGGTCATACGGCAGCTTCTTGTACATGGCGCTGTGGAACACCATCGCGCCGTTGTCGCCGGTGACGATGGTGTAGCCATCGGGCGTCGATTTGGCCGCGTGGTCGGTGCCGATGATGCCGCCGGCGCCGGGGCGGTTGTCGATCACCAGCGTTTGTCCAAGCTGCTTGCCGAGCTGCGGCGCGAGCTGGCGGGCGAGAAAGTCGGAGCCACCGCCGGCCGGGTAGGCCACCACCCAGCGCACCGGTTTGTTGGGCCAGGCGGGAGTTTGTGCCACGGCGGGCGTGACCAGGGTGGAGGCAAGGGCCAGGCCGAACAAGCGGCGAGACAACAAGGTGGGTGCAGTCATGGTGAGCGGCTCACAGGCGGGTGGGGTGGCGTGCATCTTATCGAGGGTGATCGCCATAATCACGCGCATGACGGACACCTTCAAACCGCCCCCTGATGCCGTGCCGGCCTGCGAGCTGTGCCAGCAGCCCGGCGGCCCACTCGTGTGGGCACGCGACGCGTGGCGCGTGGTCCGCGTCGTCGATGCCGAGTTCCCTGCCTTCTACCGCGTGATCCACCACCACCACGTGGCCGAGTTCACCGACCTGCCCGAGCCGCAGCGCCAGCGCTGCATGCAGCTCGTGGGCACGGTCGAGCGGGTGCTCATCGAACGCCTGCGGCCGACCAAGATCAACCTCGCCGCGTTCGGCAACATGGTGCCGCACCTGCACTGGCACGTGATCGCGCGCTTCGACTGGGACAGCCATTTCCCGAAGCCGGTCTGGGGGGCGCGCCAGCGTGAGGTACAGCCCATGCCCACGAGCCGCCTGGCTTGCAATTTGCACGAACTCGATTCCGCCATCGCCACGGCGCTGGGCTTGGCTACACTGACCCAAGCACCTGGCGCGACACCATGACCGGACTGAACCCCTCAACCCCCACGCCGACGACGATCACCGTGCACCAGCAATCGCGGGTGTTGGAGGTGGGCTTTTCGGATGGGCGCGAGTTCCGCATCCCCTTCGAGCTGATGCGCGTGTATTCGCCCTCGGCCGAAGTCAAAGGCCACGGCCCCGGGCAAGAGGTGCTGCAAACCGGCAAGCGCCTGGTCGAGGTGGTCACGCTGGAGCCGGTGGGCAACTACGCCGTGCAGCCCACGTTCTCCGACGGCCACAACACCGGCATCTTTTCCTGGGACTACCTCTACTTCCTGGGCTCGCAAGAGGCCGAGTTGTGGAAGCAATACGAGACCCGGCTGCAGCTGGCGGGCGCGAGCCGCGACCAGCCGATGCCCGCGCCTGCGGCATCTGCCTGCGGGCACCAACATTGAGACAAGGTCACAGACCATGAGCGCCACCCATTTTGGTTTCCAGACCGTCGACGAAACAGAAAAAGCCACGCGTGTGCGCGGCGTGTTCGACTCGGTCGCATCGCGCTACGACGTGATGAACGACCTCATGTCCATGGGCCTGCACCGCGCCTGGAAGGCCTACACCGTGGCCGTGGCCGCGTTGCGTGAAGGTGACAAGGTGCTCGACATTGCCGGGGGCACCGGCGACTTGGCGCGAGCCTTCGCCAAGAAGGTCGGCCCGCGCGGCACCGTGGTGCACACCGACATCAACGAAGCCATGCTGCGCCAGGGCCGCGAGCGTTTGCTCGATGAGGGGCTGGCCTTGCCGACCTCGATCTGCGACGCCGAGTCATTGCCTTTTGCCACCGGCAGCTTCGATCTGGTGAGCGTGGCCTTCGGCCTGCGCAACATGACCCACAAGGACAAGGCTCTGGCCGAGATGTGCCGAGTGTTGCGCCCTGGCGGCCGCCTGCTGGTGCTGGAGTTTTCGAAGGTCGCCGCGCCGCTTGAGAAAGCCTATGACTGGTACTCGTTCAAGGTACTGCCGCGCATCGGCCAACTGGTGGCCGGCGACGCTGACAGCTACCGCTACCTGGCCGAGTCGATCCGCATGCACCCGGGCCAGCAAGAGCTCAAGGCCATGATGAAAGCGGCCGGCTTCGGCCATGTGGATGTGCACAACCTCAGCGCCGGTGTGGTGGCGCTGCACGTGGGCATCAAGTGTTAGGGCCTGTTCACACTAAATGAGCACCCGCGCCGGGTCATGGCGAGGTGCAGGGCAAGGCGCGGGCGAGGCCGTGTGCCTTTGGCACACAACGAACCCGCAACGCCGCCGTGCGCCTCGCCATGGCCCGGCCCTTCGGGTGATCTCATCAAAAGCCCGCCCTCAGCGTTGCAAATGCTCGCTGTAGCAAGTGCTACAGCTGTGCTTTGCGCCTCGATGGCGGGCTTTTGATGAGTCACGCGGGTGCTCATTTAGTGTGAACAGGCCCTAGTCACTGGCGCGCCGCATCGGCGGTAGAAGGGCCGTCTTCGCGGCTGCTGAGGCGTGGTTTGCGGCTGCGCCGCCCGAGCTTCACCATCGGTTGCTCGATCAAGTGGTAGGAGAGCACGGCGGCCGGTATGAGCCAGAACGCCGAGAACGGCGGCGAGATCGAAGGCGAAGCGGTGAACAACTGCTGCCACAGATAGAGGCTGAACGAGATTTTCCCCACATAGCGCAACGGTGGCCAATCAAGCACTGCCGCGAAGTAGCCACGATTGACGGTGGCGCGCAGGATGAGCCACGCAATCGCCAAGGGCAGCACCAATGCCTCGATGGAGATGCGTATCTGGTACGAGAGGTGACCCACTGCTCCACTCGCCACGACGACGCAGGCCACCACGCACAAGGCGGCACACGCACTCAAGACGCTGCGGTATTTTCCCGGTGCGGCGAGTCCGTCGCGGTAGTGGGCAAACAGCACGCCAGCCGAGATGCAGCCGAAGTGAGACGCGATCGTCCGGTAGGTCGACCACTGGGGCGTGTTGGGCAAGGCCAGCAGGGTGAGCAGCGGGGTCACCGCCAGGAAAACGTGAATGGCGGCAAACAGTGGCGCTTTGCGGGCCCGTGGCGTCAGCACGAAAAGCAGGGGAAACAGCAGGTAGAACTGCTCTTCGTAGGCGAGCGACCAGGTGTGACCGACGAACCATCCGCAATCGAGGCTGGGCGCGTTGCAGACGAACACGCTCGCCCAGCCCACACCGGCGGGGGCTTGTGAGATCCACCCCGACAACGAGAGCGCCAGCACCGTGCCGAGGTAGACGAAGTAGGCTGGAAGGATGCGGAAGATGCGCCGCCGGTAGAAGCCCGTCATGCTGAGAGTGCCGGTGGCGGCTTCTTCCTTGAGCGCCAATCCAGCAATCAGGAAGCCGCTGATCACGAAAAACACCTTGACGCCCAGTACTGCGAGGTAGCCGGCCAAAGCCGACTTGTCTCCTTCGAGAAAGCGGTAGTTGACGAGATGCCCGCCGATCACGAGCAGGATGCTCAGCGCGCGCCATCCGTCCAGGGTCGGAATTCTTGCCGTCGGTGCAGTCATGTCGTGCGGGCGGGCCGGCTTCTCAGCCTCAGGCGGTGTTTCAGGTGAACTGATTCGTGCCGCGGCCGATGCCCTGGTACTCGAAGCCCAGTTCCTTCATCAGCGCAGGCTCGTACAGGTTGCGCCCGTCGAACACGATGGGTTGCTTGAGCATGCTCTTGATCTGCTCGAAGTCGGGGCTCTTGAATTCGCGCCACTCGGTGAGGATCAACAAGGCATCTGCGCCTTCCAGCGTGCTCTTCACGTTGTCCACGATGGTCAGCGCCTCGACATGGCTCAGCACACGGTGGGCTTCTTCAGCCGCGGCCGGGTCGTAGGCCACGATGGTGGCGCCCATGCGAGCCAGTTGTGCGATCACTTCGCGGCTGGGCGCGTCGCGCATGTCGTCGGTGTTGGGCTTGAAGGCCAGGCCCCACATGGCGAAGCGGCGGCCGCGCAGGTCGGAACCGAAGCGCGCCACCACCTTGTCGACCAGCACCGTCTTTTGTCTTTCATTGGCGCGGTCGACGGCGTTGAGCACCATCAGGTCGATGCCGTATTCCTTGCCGGTGCGCATCAGCGCGTTCACGTCTTTCGGGAAGCAGGAGCCGCCGTAGCCCGTGCCGGCGTAGAGGAACTGGTAGCCGATGCGTGGGTCGCTGCCGATGCCCTTGCGCACGAGTTCGATGTCGGCGCCGACCTTTTCGGCCAGCAGCGCGAGTTCGTTCATGAAGCTGATGCGCGTGGCCAGCATGGAGTTGGCGGCGTACTTGGTGAACTCGGCGCTGCGCACATCCATCACCAAGAGGCGCTCGTGGCTGCGAATGTAGGGCGCGTAGAGCGCGCGCATCAGCAGCACCGAGCGTTCATCGTCGGCGCCCACCACGATGCGGTCGGGGCGCATGAAGTCTTCGACCGCCGCGCCTTCCTTCAGGAACTCGGGATTGGAGACCACCGCGAAGTCGACGGTCTTGCCGCGCTGGGCCAGCTCTTCGGCAATCACGGCCTTGACCTTGTCGGCGGTGCCTACCGGCACCGTGCTCTTGTCGATGACGACCTTGTAGTCGGTCATGTAGCGGCCGATGCTGCGAGCGGCGGCCAGCACGTACTGCAGGTCGGCCGAACCGTCTTCATCGGGCGGTGTGCCCACGCCGATGAACTGCATGGTGCCGTGGTTGACGGCGCGCTCGACATCGGTGGTGAACTGCAGGCGGCCACCTGCGACGTTGCGCTGGACAATCTCTTTCAGCCCCGGCTCGTAGATCGGGATGCCACCGTCGTTGAGCACCTGGATCTTCTTCGCGTCCAGATCCAGGCAGACCACGTGGTTGCCCATCTCGGCCAGGCAGGCGCCCGTCACGAGACCCACATAGCCGGTTCCAATAATCGTCACCTTCATCAATCGATCTCCGCTGAGTTTCTCGCTGGAGCACGCTGGGCGGGAACCCGGTGTCTACAATCCGTGCGCGACGAGAGACGCCTGCGCTGCGAGTGATGCCGGATGTTGCCAGCAAGCGCTTGCAGCACCCCCCCCTCGGACAGAGGGTTTCCCCGGTCAGGCTTCACCACCGAGACTGAAAACGTCACGCTGCGTGCCCTCGACACCACAGTGCCACGATGAACTTGAAAGCCGCAATGCCCGAGAAGCAAGACAAGTACGTGTTGATTTCACCGTGTCGCAACGAGGCCGACTTCATGCGGCAGACGCTCGACACCGTTGTCGGCCAGTCGCTTCGGCCCACCAAGTGGGTGATCGTCGACGACGGGTCGACCGACGAGACGCCGGCCATCCTGGCCGAGTATGCAAAACGTCACGACTGGATCGAGATCGTGACCCGTGCCGACCGCGGTCATCGGGCGGTCGGGCCTGGCGTGATCGACGCGTTCTACTCCGGCTACGCGACCATCAACCCGGACGAGTTCGACTACCTCTGCAAGCTCGACCTCGACCTGCGCCTGCCCCCGCGTTACTTCGAGACCCTGGTCGAACGCATGCTGGCCAACCCCCGCCTCGGCACCTGCAGCGGGAAAGCCTACCTTGAAAGCGCAGGGGAGCAGATCAGCGAGCGGCACGGCGACGAAAACTCACTCGGCATGACCAAGTTCTATCGCGTCAGCTGTTTCAAGGAGATCGGCGGTTTCGTGCGCGAGGTCGGCTGGGATGGCATCGACGGCCACAAGTGCCGCATGAAAGGCTGGACGGCCACCAGCTGGGACGAACCCGACCTGCGCTTCGTCCACCTGCGGGTGATGGGCGCCAGCCACAAAGGCATCTACACCGGGCGCTACCGCCAGGGCTACGGGCAGTACTACATGGGCACCGGGTTCTGGTTTCTGGCCGCCAGCGTGCTGTCGCGCCTGAACCAGAAGCCCTATGTCCTGGGCCAGCTGAGTGTGCTCTGGGGCTGGGTCTGGAGCGCGTTGCGAGGCATGCCGCGATACCACGATCTGGAGTTTCGGCGTTTCCTGCGCCGTTACCAGCGGCGTGCGCTGCTGGTGGGAAAAAAGCGCGCAACCGAAGAGTGCGCCGACAACGCTACCCGACCATCGACACGGTAACGTCCCGCTTGAGGTCGCTTACCAATTGCGACAATTGCGCCGTTTGACGGCCGCAGTCTGCCCAGAAAATGTCAGCTAATTTGCCTCGGGCGACGACGGCACTTGGTGTCATGACGATTCTGGTCACGAAACCGGTCACAACCGCC
Organism: Rhizobacter sp.; assembly: GCF_031412075.1. Taxonomy (GTDB): domain Bacteria; phylum Pseudomonadota; class Gammaproteobacteria; order Burkholderiales; family Burkholderiaceae_C; genus Rhizobacter. The sequence continues at coordinate 1,083 of NZ_JANOCG010000226.1, read as the reverse complement.
CGGCATACAACCTGCAGCATCTTGCTGACCGACAGGCCTGCGACGAGCGGAACAGACCATGACAGCAAGCAACAAACACCTGAATCTGACAAAGCTCTGGCTCTCCGTGGCGGCTGTCGCTTTGGTAAGTGGCTGCGGAGGCGCCGGCAACGAAGAGATTTCGGGATCGCCGATCAACCCGCCGCCGCCAGTCGGTTCGCCTCCCCAGGCGCCAACGCCTCCTGCTCCGGCACCGGCTCCGGCACCGACCCCACCGGCCCCAGCTCCTGCCCCCACCCCTCCAGCGCCAGCGCCGGCTCCGGCTCCGGCTCCTTCCCCGCCAGCCCCTGCCCCTGGCGTGGCTGTGACCTATTACTTCTCCGACTGCCAGAGCGGCGCCGCGGTGGGCTGCCTGCCCGGCAGCAACGCAAGCGCGGGCACCCAGGCGGCTCCGAAGCAGAACCTGGCCGGCATCAACGTGAACACGCTGCCTGCGGGCTCACGTCTGCTGTTCGCCCGTGGTGGTGCATGGAATTGGTCGCAGACCACCCTGGAGAACACACGCACAACCGCTGCTGCGCCCCTGGTGTTCGACGCCTACGGCACGGGCCCTGCACCGACGTTCAGCCAATCCTCGGGCAACATGTTCAACCTGGGCGGTGGCTGGAACAACACCAGCAACGATGGCGGCTACACCTTCCGCAACATCAAGTTCGACGGACGCGGCACGGCGGAGTGGGGCTTCTGGTTCGTCCATACGGTGCGCGACGTGGTGATCGAAAACAGCGAGATCACCGGCTTTCGCATCGGGGTCAACTCGAACGACACCGACGCACACACCGTGCGTGGCATCACACTGCGCAACAACAACATCCACCACAACCGCGCCATGGGCCTCCTGGGGCACTACAGCGACCTGCTGATGGAAGGCAACCTGATTGAAGCGAACAACTTCAGTGGCAGCGGCTTCGACCACGGCAGCTACATCGGTGGGGGCCAGAACATCACCATCCGCAACAACCGCTACATCCGCAACTCGGTGGTCAACGGCGTGTGCCAAGGTGGCAACATGACTTTCCACGGCCAGATCGACGGCCTGGTGAT
>NZ_JANOCG010000225.1:0-2764 GCF_031412075.1 Rhizobacter sp. | reverse complement strand
CGCGGTTTCGAGACGCTTGCGGTGGCGATGAGCTACGACCCACCCGCCTCGGTGGTGCACTTCACCGAATCACGCCGCCTGCCCTTCACCGTGGTGCTCGACAACACCGGCTCGGTGGCACGCAGCTTTGGCGACGTGAAGCTCACGCCGACCACGGTGCTGATCAACAAACGCGGCGAGATCGTCAAACGCTACGTCGGCGAGCCGGACTTTGCGTCGCTGAATCAGCTGATCGAGGCCTTGCTGGCCGAGGCCTGAGCCCGGCCCTTGCCCGGGCGGTCCAGAAAAGCAAACACCGAGTTGAGCACCGTCTCGGCCGTCATCGACAGCGGGTCGGCCCGGTAGCTCGCAAACACCGGCAGCGGCTGCAGCGCCTGGTCGCAGCGCAGCAGGGCGAGTTCGCTGTATTGCAACAGCCGCTGCACCGCGATGCGCGGCAGCGTGGCGATGCCGAACCCATTCACCACCAGCTGCGTCATCGCCGAGATCGACGAGATCGTGTGCACCCGCTTGGGCAACACCCCGTTTTGGCGACACAGGTCCATCAGCGCCACATGCGGCTGCGAGCCGCGCTGGAAGGTGAGCAGGTCGAACTCGGCCAGCTGCGCCAGCGTGTACTGGCGGCGCTTGTGGAGTTGTGCGTTGCCCACAAAGGCCATCTCCATGGTCTGCAAGGCGCGCGTTCTCACACTCTCGTGCGAGGCGGGCAGGGCCGCAAACACCAGGTCGAGCGTGCCGCGGCGCATCAGCTCGGTCAGCACCGGCGTGGTTTCAACCGACAGCTCCAGCTCCAGCTCGGGGCGTTCGATGCGCAGCTCGCCGATCCAGGGCAAGAGCCACGAGTGCAACACCGACTCGATCGCGCCGATGCGCAGCGACATGGGCGGCGCGTCGGGCCCGCTCGCGCCCATCTCCAGCATCAGCTCGCGCTGCGTGGCCAGCAGGCGCTCGGCATAGGCCATGAAACGCGCGCCGGCGGTGGTGAGGCGGAACTGCTTGTCCTTGCGGTCGAGCAGCATCACGCCCAGCTCTTCTTCCAGCGCGGCCACGCGGCTGGACATGGCCGACTGGGTGATGCACAACTTCTCGGCCGCACGAGTGACGCTCTTGAGCGAGGCGACCCAGTAAAACGCTTCGACAAAACGCAGGTTCATGGTGAGCTCGCAATCGGTGGCCAGGCGCACCCTAATGTGGCCCAGGCGTCGGCTTTCATGCATCGGAAAAATCGATGATGGCAGAAAGAAAAATCTCGCTTGTTGAGTGCCCACCCGATCGGAACAATCGCCCTCAAGGTCAAACCGCCCGCTGAAGGAGCCCGCCACGTGAAGCCAGCCGATCTCCGAGCCGCCGCCCTTGGCGCCGAGGCGCGACTCGCCGCACGGGCCGGCACCCTGAACCGCCACACCTCGGGCCTGGCGCCGGGCAACGTGCAGGGCAACGTGGTGATCTTGCCGGCGGGCCTGGCGCACGACTTTTTGCGCTTTTGCCAGCGCAACCCCAAACCTTGCCCGCTGCTGGCCGTGTCGGAACCGGGCGACCCGACCCTGCCCACACTCGGCCAGGGCATCGACATGCGCACCGACTTGCCGCGCTACCGCGTGTGGCGCCATGGCGAGGTGGTCGACGAACCCACGCAGATCGAAAGCCTCTGGCAAGACGACTTCGTCACCTTCGTGATCGGTTGTTCTTTTTCGTTTGAAGAAGCGCTGATCGCCGACGGCATTGCGCTGCGCCACATCGAACAAGGCCGCAATGTGGCGATGTACCGCACGAACATCGCAACCGAGCCGGCCGGGCCGTTCCACGGGCCGATGGTGGTGTCGATGCGGCCCTTGCGTGCTGCAGACGCCATTCGCGCGGTGCAAATCACCTCCCGACTGCCGGCGGTGCACGGCGCGCCGGTGCACCTGGGCGACCCGGCGCTCATCGGCATCCAAGACCTGTCACGCCCCGATTACGGCGACGCGGTCGAGGTGATGGCCGACGAGTTGCCGGTGTTCTGGGCCTGCGGTGTCACGCCGCAAGCCGCGCTCGCGCAGGCCAAACCACCGCTGGCCATCACCCACGCGCCCGGCGCCATGCTGATCACCGACTTGCTCAACCGCAAGCTCGCGAGTTTTTGAGTTCGCTTCCCACACACCACACACCCAGGAGAGATGGAATGAAATTTCTAGCCTTTGCGATCACCGCCGCCGCCTGCATGAGCCACGCCCAGGCGCAAACCAAATGGGACCTGCCCTCCGGTTACGGCGGCAACACCTTCCACGTGCAAAACCTCGAATGGTTCGCGCAAGAGGTCGACAAGGCCACCGCCGGCAAGCTCAAGATCACGGTGCATGCCAACGCCTCGCTGTTCAAGGCCAATGAGATCAAGCGTGCGGTGCAATCGGGCCAGACGGCGATCGGCGAGTTCATCTTGTCCAGCGCGGCCAACGAGAACCCGCTCTTCGGCGTCGACTCGATCCCCTTCCTGGCCACCAACTACGTCGAGGCCAAGAAGCTCGACGAAGCCTCGCAACCCGCGCTGCAAAAGCTGCTGGCCGGCCAGGGCATCAAGCTGCTCTACACCGTGCCCTGGCCCGGGCAGTCGCTGTACAGCCGCAAGCCGGTGGCCACGTTGGCTGACCTGAAGGGCACCAAGATGCGCGCCTACAACCCGGCCACCTCGCGCATTGCCGAGCTGGTGGGTGCACAGCCCATCACCATCCAGCTGGCCGAGCTGCCGGCCGCGCTGGCGACCGGCGCGGTCGACAACTTTCTCACC
>NZ_JANOCG010000224.1:0-13824 GCF_031412075.1 Rhizobacter sp. | reverse complement strand
TCTGGAGTGGCCGGCGGGCTGGGCATGCAGGTGCCGCCGCCGATGCCACGCGCGCTGGAAAAGCCGGCAAAGCCCGAGGTGACGGCGTCGCCCGCCTTGTCTTTGATGGCGCTCCCCGGTGAGGGTGGCGTGCGCACGCGCAAGGTCGCCATCCTGCTGGCCAACGGCGTGATCGGCGAGCCCCTCGTGGCGCTGCAGGAAGCGCTGATGAACGCTGGCGCCGTGCCGGTACTCATCGCGCCGCGGCTGGGGGCAGTGACCGCTGAAGATGGCGCGAGCTTCGACCCTGCAGGGTCGTTTGAGAACTCGCCCGCGGTGCTGTTCGATGCCGTCGTGCTGCCCGATGGCGAGGCCTGCGTGAGCACCCTGGCGCGCCTGGGCCAGGCGCGGGAGTTCGTCATCAACCAGTACCGCCACTGCAAGCCCATGCTGGTGCTGGGCGCATCAAAGTCGTTGCTCGACCTGTGTGCCATTTCACCCCAGCTTCCGAGCGGCGAACAGGACCCCGGGATCGTGATGGGAGCGCCTGGTGCCGACATCAACGGCACGCTGTCGAGCTTCCTCGAAGCGGTCTCCTTGCATCGCCATCCGTGGCGAGAACTCGACCCGCCGCCGGTCTGAACTCCACGCCAACAAGAGGTGATCCATGAAAGCATTGACCTACCACGGGGCGCGAGACGTGCGCGTCGACAACGTGCCCGACCCGAGTCTGATCAACGATGACGACCTGATCCTGCGGGTCACCGCCACCGCCATCTGCGGGTCAGATCTGCACATCTTCCGCGGCAAGATTCCCGACATGAAGGACGGTGACATCCTGGGCCACGAGTTCATGGGCATCGTCGAAGACACAGGGCGCGGCGTCACGCGAGTGAAGCGGGGTGACCGTGTCGTGGTGCCCTTCACCATCTCTTGCGGAGACTGCTTCTTTTGCAACCGAACCCTGTTCGCCGCTTGCGAAACCACCAACCCGGGTCGCGGCGCCATTCTCAACAAGAAGAGCCTGCGCCCCGGTGCGGGCCTGTTCGGGTACAGCCATCTGTATGGTGGCTACTCGGGTGGCCAGGCGCAGTACGTGCGTGTGCCCAAGGCCAACGTGGGGCCGCTGGTGATCCCCGATTCGACGCTGAAAGACGAGCAGGTTCTCTTTCTATCCGACATCCTGCCCACGGGGTATCAAGCTGCCCTCAACGCAGAGATCGGGCCGGGGTCGGTGGTGGCCATCTTCGGCGCCGGCCCGGTGGGTCTGATGGCGGCGGCGTGTGCGCGCATGCTGGGGGCGGCCCGCATCTTCATGGTCGATCACCATGCCTATCGCCTGCGCTTCGCGGCCGAGACCTATGGCGCGGAACCCATCAACTTCGACGAGGCCGATGACCCGGCCGCCTTGATCCTGGAACAAACGCAGAACCGCGGCGTCGACTGCTCCATCGACGCTGTGGGATTCGAGGCCAAGGGCAGCACGGCCGAGACCGTGCTGACCACGCTGCGGCTGGAAGGGTCGAGCGGGGCGGCGTTGCGCCAGGCCATCGCGGCCACACGGCGTGGCGGCATCGTCAGCGTGCCGGGGGTCTACGCTGGTTTCATCCATGCCTTCCTGTTCGGAGATGCGTTCGAGAAGGGGCTGACGTTCAAGAGTGGCCAGACCCATGCGCAAAAGTTCATGCCCGAGCTGCTGGCGCGCATCAGCAAGGGCGAGCTGCGCCCCGAGGCCATCATCACGCACACGCTGCCCTTGAGCGAGGCGGTTCGTGGCTACGAGGTTTTCGACAAGAAGCAGGAAGACTGCCGCAAGGTGGTTCTGACGAGCAGCGCCACTTGAGCGCACCACAAGGTGAAAGGCCAAAGGTCGGCGGGCAGTGAGCACCATGCGTCGTAGGGGTTAGCCTACGTGCGTAAACGCCTTTCTCCGCTCGTGAAGTAAAGCCGTGGCAGGTAACTTTCGCTCACCCCTTCAACTTCACGGAGATATCCCATGAACCTCATCATTTGGCTGATCGTCGGCGGCCTCGTAGGCTGGGTTGCCAGCATCATCATGAAGACCAATGCCCAGCAGGGCGTGATCCTGAACGTCGTCGTGGGCATCGTCGGTGCGCTGCTCGGCGGCTGGTTCCTGGCGCCGATGTTCGGCACCGGCACGGTCAATACAGGCGACTTCAGTGCGGCCGGCTTGGGCGTGTCGTTGCTCGGCGCATTGATTCTCCTGGCCATCGTGAACCTGGTGCGGCGAGGCAGCGCACGCTGAGGTCGATGCCATCGGTGACACGCCGAAAAGCTCGGCGTGTCCACCTACATCGGCTTGCTTTGGCATCCCACTTGAACCTGTCTCCTGAGCCTGCAATGCGCCGATGGCGTGCGGGATATGGTGCTGGCCTTCTCACTGCCACTTGCATTCAATGCTGGCCACATTCGACTCTTCCCACCCCCTCACTGCGTCGCTGCAACAGCAGCTGTCCGAATTCATCTCTGCCCGATCGTTTCCGTGCGTCGGCGCCAAATCTGCCTTGCACCGCCACCGCATGCACTTTGTTGAATACGAGGCGCTCGGCGACATCACAAATGCCGCCGAGCTGTGCGCCCAACTGGTGACGTTCTCTGCAGAGTACCCAGACCCCGGCGATGTACCGGTGAGCCTGGTGGCCATGTTCCGCCGGCAGGTGCCGGATGAAGTGGCATTCGAGGCCGCGCTGTGGAACCACCTTCAGCTGATGCACGACCACGATCAAACCCAGTTCGAGTGGGACGCCTCGGTCGGCAGCGATCCATCGCAGAGCGACTTTTCCATGAGCATCGGTGGCAGGGCCTTCTTCGTGGTCGGTCTGCACCCCTCGGCGTCAAGGCTCTCGCGCCAGGCTCCCTTTCCCTGCCTGGTCTTCAACTTTCACGACCAGTTCGAGAGCCTCAAGGCGTCGGGCAAGTACCAGACGATGCAGGCTGCGATTCGAACCCGCGACGTGGCGCTGCAAGGCGCCGTCAACCCCGTGCTGTCGCGCTTCGGCGAGGCTTCCGAAGCGCGCCAGTACGCCGGGCGTGCGGTGGGCGAGAAGTGGCAATGCCCGTTCCACGCCGGAAAGGCCGACCATGCATAGAAGCAACCGGGCACCCGTGCGGATTGCGCCGCAATCGGGCAGCGCGTTCAAGCTGCGCCGCAGCGAAATCTTGCGCATCACCGACCCGTTTGGCGAACAGGTCGCCGACTTGTTTGCGTTCAAGGACGGCGACCCGGCTTGCAGCCTGTCATCGGGCCGCAGCATCGACTACGCGTCGAAGATCTATCTGACGACCGGCGACGTCTTGTATGCGAACGACAGCCGCCGGATGTTCACGATCGTCGCGGACACGGTGGGCCGCCATGACTTCTTGCTCACGCCCTGCAGCCAGCGCATGTTCGAGATCTTGTACGGCCACCAGGGGCACCACCCGAGTTGTTTCGAGAACCTCTGCCAGTCCTTTGCCCCGTTCGGCATCCGGCCGGAGCAGATCAGCACCACCTTCAATGTCTTCATGAACGTGAAGGTGGGCACGCAGGGCGCGGTGGAGGTGGCTCCGCCGACCTCGCGGGCCGGTGACTACATCGAGCTTCGGGCCGACATGGACATGGTGTGCGCTCTCACCGCCTGCTCGGCGGAGCAATCGAACAACGGCCGCTTCAAGCCAATCGACTACGAGATCGTCGCGCGCGCCTGCGCGGAGCAATAGACGAGGCCTCCCAAGGCCTGAAATCCGTGCGTGCTGCCACCATGGTCTTTTCATTCAGGCCTCTTGCATTCACTCATTTATGCTCCAATTGGAATCTAATTGGATTCCAAAAGGATGTTATGGCCACCGAATTGACCGAACCCAGGCAGCGTGCCGGCGAGACGGAAAAGATGACCGTCAACGTGGGCGTGGTCGACCTGGGCCACGTCGACCTGCTGGTGCAGGAAGGCTTCTATTCGAATCGTTCGGATCTGATCCGAACGGCGCTTCGCAACCAGTTGGCGCTGCATGCCGACACCCTCAAACAAACACTGGCGCGCCGCACGCTGATGGTCGGCCTGCAGCACTACAGCCGCGCCGACCTCGAGCGGGTCGTGGCCGCCGGCGAGCGCCTGCAGGTGCAGGTGGTCGGCCTCGCACGCATCGCCGATGACGTGACGCCCGAGCTGGCGCGCGCAGCCATTGAATCGGTGACGGTGCTGGGCGCATTCCAGGCCAGCCCTGCAGTGCGACGCGCCTTGTCAGGCCGCATCCATTGATCTCCCCCTTGAACAAACGAAAGACACTCATGCAACACCCTTTCAACGCACGCGCGCCGGCTTTCAATGCCGACGCGATCAACCAAACGATTCAGCGCGCGCTCGCGTCCGCCGGGCTCGACACCACGTCGGGGCCGATGCGCAACGTCACCGACACCATTCAGCGTGCCCTCGCATCCGCCGGCTTGGCCAACGCCGGGGTGCCCCCAACGCCGACCGGGCCGGTGATCGATGTCGAGGCCCGTGTCATCGACATGGAAGACACCGATGAAGCGGTCGTTCCAAACCAGCGCCCGTCGACGGGTGATGCGCAGGCCCCGGGCCGCTTCGAAACCCATGAGTTCAGCAACCAGGCCGGTACGCGCGCCTACAAGCTCTACATCCCGGCCGGCGCGCGCGAAGCGGCGCGGCCGGTGGTGGTGATGCTGCACGGCTGCACGCAGTCGGCAGACGATTTTGCTGCGGGAACGCAGATGAACCGCCTGGCCGACGAGCACGGCTTTCTCGTGGTGTACCCCGAGCAAGCCGCCAACGCGAACATGTCGAAATGCTGGAACTGGTTCAAGCAGCAGGATCAGCTGCGGGGCGCTGGTGAGCCCTCATTGATCGCGGGCATGGTGCGCGAGGTCGCTGCGCGCCATGACGCCGACCTGCGCCGGGTCTTCGTCGCCGGCTTGTCGGCGGGTGCGGCCATGGCCGTCGTGTTGGGCGAGACCTACCCGGAGCTGTTTGTTGGGGTCGGGGTGCATTCCGGCTTGCCCTATGGCAGCGCACACGACATCCCCTCGGCGATGGCCGCCATGAAAGGTGGCCGCAGCGGGCTCGTGCGCTCACAGGGCCTGCCGAGCGCTGCGGCAGCTTCGTCCAAAAAGGCGGTGCAGCCCGTGCCCACCATCGTCTTTCACGGCGACCGCGACCACACCGTGCAACAGACCAACGGCTCAGAGATCGTCAAGCAGGCACACGACGCGTACCTGGCCCAGGCGGGCGAACTGCCGTTGACCGCCAGCACGCAGGCGGGCAAGGCGCCCGGGGGTCGGCGCTTCAGCCGCACCGTTTACAGCAACGGGGATGGGCAGCCGCAGATCGAGTCCTGGGTCTTGCAGGGCGCAGGCCATGCGTGGTCGGGCGGAGATGCGCGGGGCTCGTACACCGACCACACCGGGCCGGACGCGTCGGCCGAAATGGTTCGCTTCTTTCTGGCGCTGCCACGCGCGGGTTCGGCCTGAACGCTGCCGCCGAGCATGGCCACGCACTCACGCCGCGGCATGGTCAGCGTCAGGGGTGCGCGCGAGCACAACCTGAAGAATGTGGATGTCGACGTTCCGCGTGATGCGCTGGTGGTCTTCACCGGCGTTTCGGGCTCCGGCAAATCATCGCTGGCGTTCGGCACCATCTATGCCGAAGCGCAGCGGCGCTATTTCGAATCGGTCTCGCCCTACGCTCGCCGCCTGATCGACCAGGTGGGCGTGCCCGATGTCGATTCGATCGACGGGCTGCCCCCGGCGGTTTCGCTGCAGCAGCAGCGCGGCACGCCGAACGCACGTTCGTCGGTGGGGAGCGTCACGACGCTCTCCAGCGTGATTCGCATGCTGTATTCGCGCGCCGGAAGTTACCCCGCGCGCCAGCCGATGCTCTACGCCGAAGACTTCTCACCGAACACCACCCAGGGCGCCTGCCCCGAGTGCCATGGCTTGGGGCGTGTGTTCGAGGTCAGCGAGCGAACGATGGTGCCCGACGATTCGTTGACCATCCGCGAGCGTGCCGTCGCGGCCTGGCCCACCGCGTGGCAGGGCCAGAACCTGCGCGACATCCTGGTGACGCTCGGGTATGACGTTGACCGGCCCTGGAAACAACTGCCCAAGAAAGACCGCGACTGGATCCTGTTCACCGATGAGCAGCCCACCGTGCCCGTGTACGCCGGCTTCACGCCCGCAGAAACGCGAGCCGCGCTGCGGCGCAAGGCCGAGCCCAGTTATCAAGGCACCTTCATCGGCGCGCGCAAGCATGTGCTGCACACCTTTGCGACCTCGCAGAGCGCGTTGATGAAGAAGAGGGCGTCTCGCTTCATGCGGGGCAGCGCCTGCCCGCTGTGCGACGGAAAGCGGCTCAAGCGCGAAGCGCTGTCGGTGAAGTTTGCAGGCCTCGACATTGGCGAGCTGTCTCAGATGTCGCTCGACCAGATGGCGCGGGCACTCGGGCCCGCGTCGCGCGGCGAGTTCGGCCCTGGCGCGGCGTTGGAGGGCCCGTCGACCCTGAGCCGAACCCGAGCGCACGAAGACACGGCTCGGCGCGTGGCGGCCGGTGGCTCGGCGCACAGCGCGGCGAACGATGCGAGGCGAACGGCTAACCTCTCGGAAGAAAAACGCATCGCCGCACAGCGCATCGCGACCGACGTGCTGGCGCGGCTGGCGTCGCTGCAGCGGCTCGGCCTCGGCTATCTCTCGCTCGACCGCAGCACGCCGACACTTTCCCCTGGCGAACTGCAGCGCTTGCGGCTGGCCACGCAGATTCGCTCGAACCTGTTTGGCGTCGTTTATGTGCTCGATGAGCCGTCGGCCGGCTTGCACCCAGCCGACAGCGAAGCCTTGATGCAGGCGCTCGAAGAGCTCAAACAGTCCGGCAATTCCATCTTCGTGGTGGAGCACGATCTCGACGTGATGCGGCGTGCCGACTGGCTGGTCGACGTGGGCCCCGATGCAGGCGAGCGGGGTGGGCAGGTGCTGTACAGCGGCCCGCCGGGCGGTCTGCAGCAGATTGCGAACTCGCACACCGCGCGCTATCTGTTTGCCGAGAATCCTGTTTCGCCCCCGGTTCCGCGCAAGCCGCAAGCGTGGTTGGAGCTGCGAGACATCACGCTCAACAACCTGAAGGGCGTGGACGCGAAGTTTCCGCTGCAGGCGCTGACGGGGGTGTCGGGGGTGTCCGGCTCGGGCAAGTCCAGCCTCGTCACCCAGGCGCTGGTCGGCCTGGTGCTGGAGCACCTGGGCAGCGAGCCTGCCGTGGATGACACGGACGCGGAAGCAGGGCAGTTGGACGTGAGCCCGCGAACGGGTGGCCACATTCATTCGGGCATGCAGGGCATCAGGCGGCTGGTGCAGGTCGATCAGAAACCCATCGGCCGCACGCCTCGTTCGAACCTGGCCACCTACACCGGCCTGTTCGATCACGTGCGCAAGCTGTTTGCGCAAACATCGGCGGCGCGTGCGCGCAAGTACGACGCCGGGCGCTTTTCGTTCAATGTGGCCAAGGGCCGCTGCGACACCTGCGAGGGCGAGGGCTTCGTCTCGGTCGAGCTCTTGTTCATGCCCAGCGTGTACGCGCCTTGCCCGAGCTGCCATGGCGCGAGGTTCAACGCAGCCACACTGAAGATCCTCTGGCGTGGCAAGAGCATCGCCGACGTGCTGGGCATGACGGTCGACGAGGCCAACAACTTCTTCGCGGACGAGCCGGTGGTGGCCAGGCCGCTCGGCCTGCTGCGAGACATCGGCCTCGGCTACCTGCGCCTGGGGCAGCCCGCCACCGAGCTCTCGGGCGGCGAGGCACAGCGCATCAAGCTGGCCACCGAGCTGCAGCGGGCGCAGCGGGGTGACGCGCTTTATGTGCTGGACGAACCCACCTCAGGGCTGCACGCTCTGGATGTCGACCGGTTGATGGCGCAGCTCGAACACCTGGTGAATGCCGGCAACACCGTTATCGTGGTGGAGCACGACCTCAAGGTGATCGCCGCCTGCGACTGGCTCATCGACATGGGCCCGGGCGGCGGAGACGCGGGCGGCCAGGTGGTCGCGAGCGGAACGCCGAGCGAGGTGGCAAGCCATACCAAGAGCCGGACGGCCGCCTACCTGAGGCGGGCAGGGGGTCAGCGCTGACCCTCAGAGTTGCGAGCTGAGCAGGCTGGCAAACCAGTCGGTGATCTTTTCTCGCACCGGCCTGTTGGCCCACATCTCGAGGCTGACCTGGCGCGAGCGTGCGAGGTCTTGCTCGAACACCGCGGTCTGTTCCGCGGCAACGGTTGCGTCGAGGATGTTCAGGGTGGCCTCGGCGTTGAGCCGGAACGAACGGTTGTCGAAGTTGGTCGACCCCATCGACACCAGCAAGCCGTCGATGATCAACACCTTGCAATGGAACATGGTGGGTTGGTACTCCGCGATCAGAGCGCCCGCTTCGAGCAGCTCGCCCCACTGTGCGCGCGAAGCGCTCTTCACCGTTTCGCTGTCCATGTGTTCGCCCGGCACGATGATGCGCAGCTTGACGCCGCGCTTCATCGCGGCCAGCAAGGCCTCGCGGGTCAAGTCGTCGGGCACGAAATAGGCGGCAGAGAGATCGATCGTGCGCACGGCGGCGGCGATCGAAAACAAGTACATCAACTGCATGCTGTCGCTGCCCCCGGAGGGCGAGCTGCTGAAGATCTGCGCGCGCGAGGCCCCGCGCGGCGCCAGCTCGGGAAAGTAGGCCTCGCCATGGAGCAACTCGCCCGTCACCTTGGTCCAGTTGTCCAGGAACACGGCCTGGAACTGGGCGACCACCGGCCCCTGGATCTGGACATGCGTGTCGCGCCAGTGATCCGGGTCCTGGGCGTGGCCGGTCCATTCCTCGGCGATGCCCACACCGCCGGTGAAACCGACCAAGCCGTCGACCACCAGCAGCTTGCGGTGGGTGCGGTTGTTCATGCGCCCGAGGTCATACCAATGAGGTGGATGAAACTTCTTGATCTGCACACCCGCAGCCTTCATGTCGTCGAGCATGGCCTCGTCCATCTTGCCGCTGCCCACCCAGTCGAGCAGCACATGCGTGCGCACCCCGCGGCGCGCTGCTGCACTCAGGGCCGATGCAAACTTGCGCCCGATGTCACCGGACCAGTAGATGTAAGTCTCGAAGGTGATCGAGCGGCGCGCGTTCTCGATGGCGCCCAGCATTGCGGGAAAGATCGCGTCGCCGTTCAGTAAAACGGCGGGCTGGTTGCCCGGCAGGAAAGGTGGCCCGAGCAAGACGCCCAGCTCCTGGGCGAATCGCGGGTCTTCCAATGCGTAGGTGTGAGCCACTCGCCGGTCGAGCTTCTTCTCGCCGGTCATGAAATTGGCAACGATCACGGCAAACACGCCTGCGAGCAGGCAGCCGGCGATGAATGCACCCAGCACGCTGGCGCGACCGTGGCCGGCCATCACAAGGGAGTCGGGTCGCCGTGGCGCCCTTCGATCGGGTTGTTGCCGTGTTGCCCGTCGTTCGACTTCAAACGCCGCTGCTCGGCTTCCAGAGCTTCGATGACGGCGTCGATGGCCGGCAGATCACGCACCGGGGCAGATTCGAGCTGCGTCAGGCGGGCTCGAAGCTCGTGGTAGTGCGTGGGATCGAGATGCGAACTCATGGCTGCGCTCCAACAGGGGGGACGCTGCAGCCTATCAACGATGGCCTGGTAAATCTGTAGGACGCCGGCGTGTTTCGCGACCGCCGGTGGCCCATGGCGTCTGGGCCTACGGCGTGCGTCAGGCGTTTCCGACAGACCGGCCACAGCCTATGGCCTAGCCTAGGTTCTGGCGTTCTGTGATTGAAAGGAAGCACCATGTCTGATCGCGGCAAATCTCCCACCGACCCAGAAGATGCTGGGCTCGGCGTGCTGGACGGCAGCGCGGATCAACAACACCTGCTGCGCGAGCACGCCGAGCAGCTGGGCGTCACGATCGAAGAGCTGGCCATTGCGCTCGAGCAGCTGGCACTGCAAGCCGAGGTCGTATTGCATCGGCTGCGGGGTTCGCCCACGCACTGAGTCACTTCGAGCGGTTTGACCGATGCACATTGGCACGGCAGGGTGGTCCATTCCCAAGCCGGCGAAGGCCTTGTTCCCTGGCTCGGGCCAACACCTGGAGCGGTATGCGCAGGTTCTGAATTGCGCTGAAATCAATTCCTCGTTCTATCGCAGCCATCGCCGTGAGGTCTACGAACGGTGGGCCGCTCAAACGCCGCCCGGGTTCCGGTTTTCGGTGAAGCTGCCGCGCAGCATCACGCACCACGGTCGCTTGCGCCGAGCGCGTGCTCCACTGCAGAGTTTCCTGGCCGAAGCCGCCGGGCTCGGCGATCGACTGGCTGTGCTGCTGGTGCAGCTGCCCCCGTCGTTTGCCTTCGAAGCCCGCCCCGTGCGCAATTTCTTCAGCCTCCTGTGCGAACTCCACTCGGGCGCGGTGGTCTGTGAACCCAGGCATGCCAGCTGGTTCACACCCACTGCCGACCGTGTGCTGGCGGCCTTGAAGGTGTCGCGTGCAGCGGCCGACCCGGCGCGCTGGCCGCAGGCTGCACAACCCGCAGGCTGGCTCGGCCCTCGTGGTGACGGGCGCGGCGCCGTGCTGTACCACCGGTGGCACGGTTCGCCACGCATGTATTGGTCGCGCTACGAGCCGCCATGGCTCAGCGAGCGAGCCGTTGAGCTGAAGGCGTGGCCGCCAAAAACAGACTGCTGGTGCATCTTTGACAACACGGCGGGCGGCGGCGCCACCTCCAATGCCTTGGATCTGCTGGCGGCAGTGAGCACGTGACGGCGTCTGTTGGGCGGTAGTGAGCGCTTGGCGCCGGGAGAGACCCATCGCCAGCATCCCGGCAATACAAGTTCGCAATCCAGGCAAGGTCGTACTGGTGAAAGTTCGGGTGTCGAACCAACTAATGAAGGCTACGCTGATTCGATGGCAAAACAGGGTTGGCGTCGATGGGCGAGACCGAAGAAGTGCGATGGGGTGTGATCGGGCCGGGGCGCATTGCGCATCGGTTTGCGCAATGCCTGCCTGCCGTGGCCGGTGCGCGCCTGGTGGGTGTTGCCAGCCGCGACTTTGAACGCGCGCATGCGTTTGCACGCGCCTACGGCGCCAGTGCCTGCTATGACGATGCGGCCGCCTTGTGTGGTGACGCGGGCGTCGACGCCGTCTACATCGCATCCACGCACAACGCGCACACCGGGCAGGCGCTCGCGGCCGTCAGCGCGGGCAAGGCGGTGCTGTGCGAGAAGCCCTTTACCGTGAACCGCGACCAGGCCGCGCAGGTGATCTCCGCCGCGCGCGGCAGAGGGAGCTTTCTCATGGAAGCGATGTGGACGCGCTTCCTGCCCACCTATGAGCCGGTGCGCCGCTGGCTGGCCGAAGAAGCCATCGGGTCCATCACCGGCCTGGAGGCGTGGTTCGGCTACGAGCAGGACCCGCTCACCCAGCAGCGCCTGTATGACGCCTCGGTGGCTGGCGGCTCGCTGCTCGATGCGGGCGTGTACTGCGTGTCGATTGCGCAGTGGCTGTTTGGTGGGCCGCTGCAGGTGCACGAGGCGCGCGCGCAGATCGGGCCCACCGGTGTCGACGAAGACTTGTTCGTGCATCTCTCGCTGGGCCGGGGCACACAGCAAGGCCTGGTGCTGCGTTTTCGCTCCAGCCTGCGGCAACGGTTCTACAACGCCTTCGTCATTCACGGCGAGGGCGGGCGCATCGTCATCACCGACAACTTCTGGGACGCCGGGCGCGCACTGCTCATGGTCGATGGCCAGCCCGTGGTGTCGCCCTGCACGCCGTTCGACATCAACGGCTTTGAGTACCAGGTGCGCGAAGTGCACCGCTGCCTCACGCGCGGCGCGCAGCAGAGCGACACCATGCCGTGGGACGACTCACTGCAGGTGATGGGCTGCCTCGACGACATCCGCCAGCGCATCGGCCTGTGCTACCCCTTCGAGACGAAACCCCCAACCCCACACGAATGACGGAGACCCATACGATGCAACCCCGATGGATGAAGCTGCTGCAAACCGCAGCCCTGGCAGCCCTGGTCGCGGCGGCCCACGCCGGCCCGGCCCAAGCGGTCACGACCGTGACGGTCGCCTCTTTCCCGAGCTTTGACGAAGCGGTAAAGCTCGCCATTCCGCGCTACAAGAAGCTGCACCCTGAGGTCGAGATCAAGCTCGTGAGCCTCTCGTTCAACGACCACCACAACGCCATGACCACGGCCTTGGCCACCAACTCGGGCATCCCCGACGTGATGGGCCTGGAGGTGCAGTACATCGGCAAGTTTGCCGAGTCGCGTGGCCTGGAAGACTTGAACGCAGCGCCCTACAACGGCCGCACGCTGGCCGGCAACCTGCACAAGTTCGGCGTGGCGATGGGGCAAGACCTGGCGGGCAACCAGATCGCATTGCCGGCCGACGTGGGCCCGGGCACGCTCTTCTACCGCAAGGACATTCTCGACAAGGCGGGCGTGACCGAAGCGCAGCTCACCAAGTCGTGGGATTCGTACATCGACACCGGCAAGATCGTGCGCCAGAAGACCGGCGCCTACCTGGTGGCGCATGCGAGCGAGCTTTACTCGACCTACATCCGCTCCAACCTGAAAGACGGCGAGGGCTTGTACTTCGACAAGGCCGGCAACTCGCTGGTCAACACACCGCGCTTCAAGCGCGCCTTCGAGCTGTCGCTTGCTGCCCGCAAGGCCGACATCGAAGCCAAGATCGCCACCTGGAGCAACGAGTGGCGCGAGGGCTTCAAGCGCGAACAGGTGGCCACGCAGATGTCAGGCGCGTGGTTGGTGTTTCACCTGGAGAGCTGGCTCAACCCCGAAGGCAAAGGCAAGTGGCGCGCGGCACAGATGCCCGAGGGCGCCTACACCGCCTACGGCGGCGCCTTCTATTCGATCCCGAAGAAGGCCGTGCATAAAAAGGAGGCGTGGGACTTCATCCAGTTCCTGATCGCCGACAAGGAAGTGCAGCAAAGCGTGTTCCGCAAGGTGGGCTCTTACCCCGCGCTGCGCTCGGCCATGGACGACCAGGCCTTCTTGCAGGAGCCGCTCGCTTTTCTCGGCGGGCAGAAGGCGCGTGTGCTGTGGAAAGACGCCACCGCGCGCATCCCGATGGTGGCCGCCGACCGCTATGACCAGGTGGCCGCCGAGATCGTGGGCGCCGCGCTCGACGACGTGCTGGAAGACGGTGTCGACATCACCAAGGCGCTCGCGGATGCCGACGACAAGCTCAAGCGCCGCGTGCGCCGCCGCTGAAGGTGCCCGCGATGAATGTCGAAGCGATGGCCGACCAGTTCTGGCGCGACGGCTACCTGGTGGTGCCTGACTTCTTCTCGCCCGCGCTCATGGAGCGCATGAACGGCTTGATCCTCGAGCACTTTGGCGCCACGCCCGCGTTCTGGCACACCGACGAGTTCTTGTCCAAGGCGCAGACCGAGGTGATCCCGTGGTTCCCGCAGAAGGAGGGCGTGGCCGCGTTTGGCGAACTCGACAACCACACCGTGCTGACGCGGCTGACCGACTGCCTGCTCGGCCCCGGTTGGCAGCAGCTCTACTGCATGGTGATGTTCTCCAAGCAGGGCACCAAAGGCCAGGCCTGGCACCAGGACTGCCGCTGCGAAGACGCGTCGCGCTTCAATCTCAACCGGTTGGTCTATACACACGATGTGTCCGACGCGACCGGCGGGCAAACGCTGGTGCTGCCCGGTTCGCACCGCAAAGGGCCCTTGCCCGCCGGCGAGCCCGATGTCGACTTCGACGGCCAGGTGGTGCTTGAGCCGCGCGCCGGCACGCTGGTGCTGCTGCACGGCCACACCTACCACAAGGTGCTGCC
>NZ_JANOCG010000223.1:0-12217 GCF_031412075.1 Rhizobacter sp. | reverse complement strand
CGAAAGCCTGCGCGAAAAACCCGCCGGCGGCATCTCGCTGACCACCAGCGACGGTGTCGTGATCATGCGCACACCCTTCATCGAAGGCCTGATCGGGCGCAACCTGAGCAAGAGCCGGCCACTGCCCATGCAACCGGCCAGCAGGCCGCAGGGCATGTTCGAGCACGACGGAGCCTTGACCGGTGGGCAGCCTCGCCTGGCCAGCTTCGAGCGACTGGGCCGTTACCGCGTCACCGTGCTGGTGTCGCAAGAGGTCGACGAAGCCCTGGCCGTGTTTCGCCTGCGTCGCAACCTGGGCGTGCTGACGCTCGCCCTGATCACCCTCGCGGCCGCCGGCTTTTCGGTCGCGCTCGCACGCAGCCAGCGTGCCACCCGCCGCAGCCAGGCCGAGTTCACCGCCCTCAGCGCCGCGTTTCCGCTGGGCCTGTTCCGCACCGACACCACCGGCGCCACCACCTATGCCAACGACGCCTACTTCCAGAAGCTGGGCCTGCCGCGCGAGCGCATGGCCTGGGGCTGGAGCGAAATCCTCCAAGGCGGACGGCACACCGGCGCATTGCAAACCTGGAAAACCGCGGCCGCGCAGGGCGACGCCATCAAGAACGTGCTCAACATCCGCCACCCAGACGGCCGCGAAGCCACGCTGTCGGTGCTCACGGCCCCACTGCGGGTCGACGGCAAACTGATCGGCCAGGTGGGTTCGGTAGAAGACATCACCGAGCGCATCCAGCAGCAAAAGGCCGAGCGCATGCTGACGGCGATCTTTGAACAAAGCACCGACGTGGTGGCGCAGGTCGACCCCGCCGGCAAGCTGCTCTACCTCAACCCGGCCGGCCGCGGCCTGGTGGCCATGGGGCCCGACGATTCGCTCGGCGCACTGCACTACGACGACTTCATGCCGGCGCACCGCGAAACGCAGGTGCGCGACCAGATCCTGCCCACCGCTGTCGCCAAAGGCATCTGGGTCGGCGAGACCTCGGTGCTGGCCGCGGGTGGGCGAGAAATCGCGGTCAGCGAAATGCTCATCGCGCACCGCAACGAAGATCACAAGGTGGAAACCTTCTCGGTGGTGATGCGCGACATCACCCAGGAGCTGCGCGCGCGCACCGAGCTGCAGCGCAGCGAGTCCATCCTCAACATCGTGGCCGCCACCTTGCCCGCCCTGGTGGCCGTGATCGACCACCAGGAGCGCTACCTCTTCACCAATGACGCTTATGTCCGCTGGACCGGTCGGGCAACCGGCCAACTGGTGGGCCTGACCGTGCGAGAGGCGCTGGGCGACAACCTGTACGCACAGCGGCAAGGCCACATCAAGGCGGCCCTGACCGGCCAGCGTGCGATGTTCGAGTCCGAACGCGAAGGGGCGCACTTCCAGGAAACCACCTACATCCCCTTTCGCAGCGCCGACGGCCAGGTGGCCGGCTTCGTCGCCCTGTCGCAAGACATCACCAGCCACAAGCGCCAGCAGCAAATACTGCTCGACGCCTCGCAGACCGACCCGCTCACCGGCACCCTCAACCGCGCCGGCTTCGACCTGCGCATCCGCGAGGCCCAGACGCGTGCCCGGCAAGAGCACCACCGACTGGCCCTGCTGTGCATCGACCTCGACGGCTTCAAGCCCGTCAACGACGAGCACGGACATGCCGCTGGCGACCGCCTGCTCGAGGCCGTCGCGCAGCGGCTGCAGCAGGCCTTGCGCCCGTCAGACATCCTGGCGCGCCTGGGCGGCGACGAATTTGCCGTGGTGCTGCCTGACATCAAGGACCAGCCCGCCGCCCAGACGGTGGCACGCAAGATCGTCAGCACCCTGGCGGTCCCGTTCGAGATCGACGGCAAGTGGCTCCAGATCAGTGGCAGCGTGGGTGTGGCCCTGGCGACCGACGAGGCCGAAACCGTTCAGGCCCTGATGCATCGCGCCGACGCCGCGCTCTACGAGGCCAAACGCGCCGGCCGTGGCCGCTACGAGGTGGCCGAGGCCGAGCTTTGAACTTCTTTACATGGCCCCGGCGGCCCGCAGGGTAAACGGGGCCTTACAAGGTCACGAAAAGGCCTGAAACTTAAAACCCATGCGCCCCTCCAAGCGAGGTCGCAGTTTTATACTGGAATCGCGTGAAATCATCTCCGTCTCAGGCAGGAAGCAGGTTGTATATGGGTGCCAAACTCAAAGTCGCAGGCTGGGTCGCCTTGGGTGCCGTCGCCGGCGCCTTGACCACGATGCAGTTGCAGGCCACCGCCCGCAACCCGGCCACCCAGCTACCGCTCGAAGAGCTGCAGCAGCTCGCCGCCGTGTTCGGCATGGTCAAGAGTGACTATGTCGAGCCGGTCGACGAAAAGAAGCTGATCACCGACGCCATTGGCGGCATGGTGGCCGGCCTCGACCCGCACTCCCAGTACTTCGACAAGAAGAGTTTCAAGGAATTCCGCGAAGGCACCACCGGCAAGTTTGTCGGTGTGGGCATCGAGATCGGCATGGAAGACGGCCTGGTGAAGGTGGTCTCGCCGATCGAAGGCTCACCCGCCTTCCGTGCTGGCTTGAAGAGCGGCGACCTGATCACCAAGATCGACGACACCGCCGTCAAGGGCCTCACCATGGACCAGGCCGTCAAGCGCATGCGCGGCGAGCCCAACACCAAGGTGGCGCTGACCATCTTCCGCAAGAGCGAAAGCCGCAGCTTCCCGGTGACCATCGTGCGCGAAGAGATCCGCATGCAAAGCGTGAGCGCCAAGGTGATCGAACCCGGCTACGCCTGGCTGCGCGTGCGCCAGTTCCAAGACCGCACGGTCGAAGACTTCGCCCGCAAGCTCGAAGAAATCTACAAACAGGAGCCCAACCTCAAAGGCCTGGTGCTCGACCTGCGCAACGACCCGGGCGGCCTGCTCGAAGCCTCGGTGGCCATCTCGGCCGCGTTTCTGCCGACCGACGTGGTGGTGGTCAGCACCAACGGCCAGATCGCCGAGTCGAAGTCAGAGTTCAAGGCCCGCCCGTCCGACTATCTGCGCCGCGGTGGCAGCGACCCGCTGCGCCGCCTGCCTGAAGGCGTGAAGCGCGTGCCGATGGTGGTGCTCGTCAACGAAGGCTCGGCCTCGGCCAGCGAGATCGTTGCCGGTGCACTGCAAGACCACAACCGCGCGACCATCATGGGTGCGCAGACCTTCGGCAAGGGCTCGGTGCAGACCGTCCGCCCGCTGTCGGCCGAAACCGCGCTCAAGATCACCACCGCGCGCTACTACACACCCAAGGGCCGCTCGATCCAGGCCAAGGGCATCGTGCCCGACGTGATGCTCGACGAAACCGCAGAAGGCAACGTATTCGCCGCCCTGCGCATGCGTGAAGCCGACCTCGAGAAGCACCTGCAAAGCGGCCAGAACGCCGAGCAGAAAGACGCCGCTCGCGAGAAGGCCCGCGACGACGCGCGCAAGAAGCTCGAAGAAGAAACTGCCAAGACCAACACCCCGCTGAAGCCGCTGCCCGAATTCGGCAGCGCTGAAGACTTCCAGCTCGCGCAGGCGCTCAACCAGCTGAAGGGCAAGCCGGTGGCGGTGTCCAAGACGGTGGTCGAGCGCAAGGCCGAAGCCAAGACCGAGTGATCTGCTGACGCTCCGCCCAAAACGCCCGTGCAGCCACGGGCGTTTTTCATGGCACCCAGCGCAGGACAGGCCACGCTGTGCTCCTGCCGACAGGTTCACCGCAAAGGCGCCAAGAACGCAAAGGTCGCAAAGAATCCAAAGGGCTTCTCTTCCTTTGCGCGCTTTGCGACCTTGGCGCCTTGGCGGTAAAGAGCCCGTGCCCTGGCTCCGCCTCTCCCGTCATGACTGCCACTCGTTCTTTGTATGCTCCCCCCATGGACGACAACCAGCTGCTGCGCTACTCGCGCCACATCCTGCTCGACGAGCTGGGCATCGAAGGCCAGCAGGCGCTGCTCGCCTCGCATGCGCTGGTGATTGGCGCGGGCGGGCTGGGCTCGCCGGTGGCGCTTTACCTCGGCACGGCGGGCGTGGGCCGCATCACCATCGTCGACAACGACCACGTCGACCTCACCAACCTGCAGCGCCAGATCGTGCACGACATGTCTCGCCTGGGCCAGCCCAAGGCGGCCTCGGCGGCGCAGTCGATCGCCGAGATCAACCCCGAGGTGCGCGTGGTGGCGCTGCACGAGCGCGCCAACGCCGAGCGGCTCGATGAGCTGATCGCGGGCGTCGACGTGGTGCTCGACTGCTGCGACAACTTCGCCACCCGCCACGCCGTCAACGCCGCATGCGTGAAGCACAAGAAGCCGCTCGTCTCGGGCGCTGCGATCGGCTTCGATGGGCAGATTTCGGTCTACGACACACGGCAGGCGCAAGCGCCCTGCTACGCCTGCCTGTTCCCACCCGAAGCCGGGTTTGAAGAAGCACGCTGCGCCACCATGGGCGTGTTTGCCCCTCTGGTGGGCATCATCGGCAGCATGCAGGCGGCCGAGGCGCTAAAGCTGCTGGCGGGCACCGGCTCGTCTCTCGCCGGACGCTTGCAAATGCTCGACGCGCGCAGCATGGAGTGGACCGAGATCCACACACCCCGCAACAGCGAATGCAGCGTGTGCGCAGGGCGACCGGCGTAGCCATCACGCGGTAAGCTGCTCGCCATGGACAAGCGCACCGAACTCACCGCCCGCAACTTCCCGCCGGCCAAAAAAGAAGCCGAGCTGCAAGGCCCGCCCCCCTCGCTCTACGACGGCCCGGAAAGCTCCTACAAGCTCGCCTTCACCGACGAAAAATTCCTGCTGCGCGAAGAGCTGCGCCCGGTGCGCATGCAGCTGGAGCTGCTCAAGCCCGAGCTGGTGCAAAGCGAGCTGGGCATCGAGTCGACCATCGTGATCTTCGGCAGCGCGCGCATCGTGCCGCCCGACGTGGCGCAACGTTTGCTCTCCGACGCGCAATCGGCCAACAACGAGACCGCGCTGCGCATCGCCAAGACCCACGTGCACATGTCGCGCTACTACGAAGAAGCCCGTCGATTCGGCGCCCTGGTCACCGAAAAGTCGCGCGCACTGGCCTCGCCGATCTACGTGGTCACCGGCGGCGGCCCAGGCATCATGGAAGCCGGCAACCGTGGCGCGCACGAAGTGGGCGGCAAGAGCATCGGCCTGAACATCGTGCTGCCACACGAGCAGGCACCCAACCCTTACATCACGCCGGAGCTGTGCTTCCAGTTCCACTATTTCGGCCTGCGCAAGATGCACTTCCTGATGCGCAGCATCGGCCTGCTGTGTTTTCCGGGCGGCTTTGGCACGCTGGACGAGATGTTCGAGGTGCTCACCCTCATCCAGACCGGCAAGTGCCGGCGCCGGCCCATCATGCTGTTCGGCCGCGAGTTCTGGACCAAGCTGATCAACTTCGACCTGCTGGTCGAGACGGGCATGATCAGCCCGCTCGACCTGCAGCTCTTTCACTACGTCGAGTCGGCCGAAGAGGCCTGGGGCATTCTCGAAGCCGAATACGGTTTCGACATGCCTGTCACCGGTCTCGGTGAACTGGGCGACCTCGGCGCTTTCGACGCAGACTCATGACCCGCAACAACCAACCCATCAGCATCATCGGCGCGCCCACCGACATCGGCGCCGGCAGCCGCGGCGCCAGCATGGGCCCTGAAGCCCTGCGCGTGGCCAACATCGTGCCGGCGCTGATGGGCCACGGCTTCGAGGTGGCCGACCGCGGCAACCTCTCCGGCCCGGCC
This sequence comes from Rhizobacter sp., assembly GCF_031412075.1. Classification (GTDB taxonomy): domain Bacteria; phylum Pseudomonadota; class Gammaproteobacteria; order Burkholderiales; family Burkholderiaceae_C; genus Rhizobacter. The sequence goes on along the minus strand of NZ_JANOCG010000223.1, from coordinate 6,504 downwards.
AACCCGTGGCAGCCACCGGTCGACGGCTACCGCCACCTGGCCGAGGTGGTGGCCTGGAACCACCTGGTGCACGACGCGGTGTACGCCGAGCTGTCGCTCAACCGACTGCCTATCTTGCTGGGCGGTGACCACTGCCTCGGCCTGGGTTCGATCAGCGCGGTGGCGCGCCACTGCCGCGAGACCAAGAAGAAGCTGCGCATCTTGTGGCTCGACGCGCATGCCGACTTCAACACCAATGTGCTGACGCCGAGCGGCAACATCCACAGCATGCCGGTGGCGTGCCTGTGCGGCAAGGGCCCGCAAGAGCTGATCGAGATCGGCGGCCACGTGCCCGCGATCAACCCGAAGTGGATTCGACAGATCGGCATCCGCAGCGTCGACGAAGGCGAAAAGCGCTTCGTGCACGAGATGGACCTGGAAGTGTTCGACATGCGCTACATCGACGAGATGGGCATGCGCCACGCGATGGAGCTGGCGCTCGCCACGCTCGACACCAACACCCACCTGCACGTGAGCTTCGACGTCGACTTCCTCGACCCCGACATCGCCCCCGGCGTGGGCACCACCGTGCCCGGCGGCCCGACTTACCGCGAAGCGCAGCTGTGCATGGAGATGATTGCCGACACCGGCCGCCTGGCCTCGCTCGACGTGATGGAGCTCAACCCCGCGCTCGACGTGCGCAACCGCACGGCCGAGGTGGCCGTCGACCTGATCGAGAGCCTGTTCGGCAAGAGCACCCTCATGCGCAAGTAAGTGGAACCCAAGTTGCCGCCGGGCCGCCCCAAGGCAACTTGACCCCCTTGGGGGGCGAGCCGAATGCAATTCGGCTATGGGGGCACCATCACCTCAGAAGCGGTAGCCCAACGCCAGCACGCCCGTCACGGGGTTGCGCTCACGCACAACGAGGCTGCGCTTGGCGTCGCCCTGCAGCGAGCTGGCGCTCAGCGCGCCGGTGAGGGCCCAGTCGCGGTTGATGAAGTGGGTGAGCGACGCGCCGAGCTTCACATCGCGCACACCGGCATCGACCTGCGACACCGCATAACCGCTGCGTGCACTCTGCTCGGGTGTGATGCCGAAATACGCCTGCATGTAGTGGCGGTTGACGTAGCTGGTCGACAGGCTGCCGCCCAGCCGCCACTGCGGCGCAAGCTGCACGCCGTATTGCGCGCCCAGGTCGAGCACCAGGCCGTTGCGGTCGTTGCCCGCGCCGTAGCGCAGCGAGCTGCTGAGCGACAGGCCGCGAGACAGCTGCATGTTGAAGAAGGCTCCCGCCTCGGGCCGCGCGCTGATGTCGCCCAGGCCGCGCAAGACTTCGGAGCGGTGCTCCTTGCGGCCGAAGTCGGCTGCCAGGCGCAGGCCGTACTGGAACTGCGGGCTCGATGGGAAGCGGTAGCCGATGCCATTGCCCACGCCGGCGAACCAGCCGTTTTGCCAGCGGTAGTCGATGGTGGGCAGCAGCAGGGTGCGCCGCTCGTCGGAACCCAGGTATTGGTAGCCGGCGATCAGCGCCACACCGGCCCGGCCCTCGCCCTCGCTGCCCGGCTCGCCTTGCAGCCGAACGGCGTCGAAGCCCTGGGCCTGCGCCATGCCGCAAGCTCCCACCACCACACTGGCGGTGGCACACAGTCTGAAAAAGGCGATGGGCATGCGAAAGGCTCCGGGGGTGGGGTGAAGTCGGCCACTCTAGGGGCACAAGGTGAAGACCTTGTTAAGGCCGAGGCTCGCAAGGCCCGTGTGTCTTGCGAAACACACGCGGCTCGACCGCTGCTTGCGCAAACAGGCCACGCCGCGCGGCGCGGGCCTGCTGTTCCTGAGCGGCGTATGGCCCCGGGCTGCGGCGGTAGCGGTCGCTCCAGGCATGGCCTTCACGCACCATCCAGGCGGCCACGTCTTCGCCGTTCAGCTCGACATGGGCGATGGCACGCTGGTAGTCGTCATAGGCCCGCGTGCGCACGTCGACCTGCCGGTGCAGCACACGCGAAGCCAGGGCGGCCCTGGCCTGCTCGCCCCAGGCCTGGCAGCGCTCGGGCGCATCGATGCCTTGCAAGCGCACCTTGACCGGCTTGCCTGCCGCGGGGCGCACCCACAGCGTGTCGCCATCGGCCACCCGCGTGACCACGCCGCTCAATGCCTGTGCGCCGCCGCTGCACAGCAGCAAGGCCCACAACGCACACAGCGCCCTCAAGCGGCCACCAGCGAGACCACCCACCAGATGAAGAGCCCGAAGAACGCCAGCCAGACCAGCCCGATCAGCAACGCGCCCCACCACAGGCGCGGCAGCTTCTCGCGCGAGATCTCGGCCTCGCGCAGCAGCGACTCCCACAGCGGCTTGGGCGTGAGCCGCGTGACCAGGGCGATGCCGAGCGGCACGATGATCAGGTCGTCGAGCTGGCCGAGGATGGGGATGAAATCGGGGATCAGGTCGATCGGGCTCAGCAGATAAGCCAGCACCGCCACCGCCACCCACTTGGCGCTGCGCGGCGCCTGCGGGTGCTTGAACAGCTTCCACAGCGCAATCAGGTAGGTGGCGAGCCGGGCTGCATTGGCAGCACGCAGCAACTTGCCGGCTTTGAAGATCATGAGGTCTTGCCCCCGGGACAACGCAGAGCGGCAACGGTAGCAGAGCCGCTCCCTGAGGATGGGGATACCGCACACGTCGCACTGCCCTATGAGCAAGGCATGCCACGCCACGGCTCGACCCTCGTGATGCTCCTGCGCCAGCCGGCTCATGGCCGACCCGCGCGGCACGGTCGGCCTGCTGCTCGACGCCAACGTGAGCGATGCGGTCGACTCGCTGCTGCAGAACAACCGCGCCAGCCTGCTGGGCGAGTTCGACACCGCACGCCTGCGCTGGAACGGCAGATCCGCGCGCTGGTGCTGGCTGAGGCGACTGCGCCCCGGGGCCGTGGGCGTTGCGCGCAGTGTCTGCCAAGAGCTGGAAGGCCGGCGGCGCTAGACGCTTGTCGGGCCGCTAGGGTTTTCGGTTCTTCGACGCCCGCACAAAGTGCCGCACCGTCGGTGCGATCAGAGGCCGGTACAAATACCTCAGCAACCAACCCGGCACCCAGCGCCCCCGCTCTTCGAGCGCCACCCGCGCGCGCTCGTGCACCATGAACCGAAGCCCCTGCGGGCGGTAGCCGGCGCTGCTGCGCAAGAACTCGATGCGGTCGAGGTGCTTCAGGTTCTTGTAGCCGTAATGGGCCGGCGCCACCAGGCGCAGCGGGGCACCATGATCCACGCCCAGGGGCTGGCCATCGAGCCGGTCGGCCAGCAGCACGTCGTGCGTCAGCAGGTCGGCCAGCGGCAGGCTGCTGCGGGCGCCATCTTGCCCGCGCATCACCACGAAGCTGATGTCGGCCGCCGGGCCGGCCAGGGGCAGCACGAGCTGGTGATAAAGGTCGGCGAAGCGGTAGCCGCTCCAGGCCACACCGCGGCGCGACCAGGTCGTCACACAGTGAAAGTCACTCACTTGCTCGACGCGCGGCAAACGCGCCAGCTCGTCGGTGAGCGTCAGCGGTGTACGAACGTCACCGTGAACGCGCAGCTCGATGCGATCGGCACGCGCCGGGAACCGGCTGGCGAATGTCGTCAAGCCAAAGCGCGGGAAGTCATCACGCTCGCGCTGACCCGGCGGCAAGGGCGGCCGCGCGCTCATGAGGCACGCACCGCTGAGCGCAGCTTGCGCACCGGGTCACCACCCGCTTTGCGCTCGGTCGCAGGCATCGGCACGGCGCACCACAACATCATGATCAAGGCCAGCACCGGCAGGTTCTTGATCAGCGGGCCGCAGTGGTCGAGCGTCAGCTCGGGCATGTGAAACGCCGCGGTGGCGGTGTAGCCCACCACCGCTGCAGTCTGCAACGCCAGCCCCCAGGGCGTGACGCGCATCAGGATCAGCACACCCAGCCCCACATTGAGCGTGCAAGAGAACACCAGTGCCGCCACACCCAGGCGCCCTTCAAAACCGCAGCGTGCCAGCAAGTCCATCACGCCCGACTGCCGCGGCAGCAGCGCGCTGATGAGCGCGGTGTACAGCCACATGAACGCCAGCGAGCCACGCGCCAGCGCTGACATCGCCGGGCTCAGCCGCACCCGCAGGTCAAACAGCGGCTCGGGGGCGCTCACCGCGAGGCCCTGCGCCATCGGCGTGGGCGAGCGGCCGAGCAGAGTGGGCAAGGCGTTCACGCGCGGCACGCTGCCGCGCTCGAGCAGGCGGAGGGTGTCGCGGCAAAACACCTTCTGGGGCACGGCCTCGGCCAGCCCGGCCCATGTGCGCATCAGCGGCAGGGGCATCGGCAACCACAGCGCATCGCCCAGGCCCAGCGCCGCGCGGTAGCTCGCCAGCATCTCGCGGTAGCTCATCACCGTGGGCCCACCCAGCTCATGCACACCGCCAAGCGCACCCGGGTGCTCGATCAACTGCGCGATGGCCTCGGCCAACTCGTACACATGGAGGGGTTGCACCGGCTGCGCACCGCGGCCCGGCAACGAGATCACGGGCAGGCTGGCCAAGGTGGCAAAAAGCGCTGCGCTCTGGCTGTGCGGGCCGTAGATCAACGAGGGGCGCAGCACGACCCCATCGATGGGCAGGCTGGCCAGTGCGTCGTCGGCCAACAGCTTGCTGCGCAGGTAAGGCGTGGCCAAGGTCTCGGCGTCGTCGCGCACACCCAGGGCCGACACCTGCACGACGCGGCTCACGCCCGCCAGCGCCGCACCGCGAAACAGCTCGATCGGCCCCGCGCTGTGCACACGCTCGAAGCTCTGGCCGCGCGAGGCCATCAAGATGCCCACGCAGTTGACGACCGAGTCGATGCGCTGCGCACGCAGCCGCTGCGCCCACGCCTCGGGCTCGCGCGGCTGCATGTAGTCGACCTGCATCGTGTGCCGCCCATCCACCGCACTGCGCGCCCCTTCGATCACCGCGTGGCCGCGCGAACGCAGGGCGTGAACCACCGCCCGGCCCACGCAGCCGGTGGCACCAACGACCAGAACTCTCATACAGGCCTCCTCGGGTTGTTGTGGTGTTCGGGCACCTCGCACGCGCCGCCCGCGCACTCGCGCATGCGCTCGGTCATGCGCCGTGCGCGGTGGCTGCGGAGGGCGTTGATCAGCGGCGCGGCCGCCCGCGAAATCAAACGGCGGTGGCGGGCAAACAGGCGGTAGCCCGCATCCGACAGCCCGCGCAGCGGCGCCCAGGCCGTCGGCCGCAGCACCCAGCCGAGGCCGACCGCGTCGTACGCCAGGCGCAGCACCTGCACGCCCCAGATCACTTGACCGTCGGCACGGCGTGCGTGGATTTCGGCGTTCATCGCCGCCAGCGTCACGCCATACGGCACGGGGTCGAAACCCGGTTCGCTGATGTCGATGAACTGGAGCCGGCCTTCGGCATTGAGCGAACGCAGGTGATCCATCTCCAGGGCGCAGACGGCGCAGTTCGCGTCGTACAGCAGGGTCAGGGGGTAGACCGCGCTCATGTTCTTCTCCAGTTATTTCAGTCAAAACAGAAATACTCAGCCAAAAAAATGGAGCCTCAAGGCCCCAACAGATGAGCCGGCGTGATTTCGGGCGTGGGGGCGGTGTCCGGCGCGTCGCGGCCCATCAGCTTCTTGACCCGCGCGCCCAGCTTGAGCACCTTGGCCAGGGTCTCGGTGTCGAGCTTCAGCATCTCGTCGCTCCAGGCGGTGAGGGTCTGCAGGAACTCGAGCGTTTCGCGCATGCGCAGCTTGGCTTCGGTGGGGTCGCGGCTGATGGCGGGGTCGGCCAGCAGCTCGCTCAGCACCTCGATGGTGGGGGCGATTTCACGGCGCTGGCGCTCGCGCACGATGGTGCGGAACAGCTCCCACACATGGGTCGAGGTTTCGAAGTGATCACGCCGGTCACCGGCGATGTGCACCAGCCGCACCAGGTTCCAGCCCTGCAGCTCGCGGATGCTGTTGCTCACGTTGGAGCGTGCCACGGCCAGCGTGTCGGTGATCTCTTCGGCGTGCATCGGCCGCCCGGTGATGTAGAGCAACGCATGGATCTGCGACACGGTGCGGTTGACGCCCCAGCGGGTGCCCATTTCGCCCCAGTGCAGAACGAAGCGCGAGAGGGTGGGTGAGAGGTCCATGACTGCACTCTAGGCTTGGCAGTTGTTTCTGTCAATACAGAAATTGACGGCACAACACCAGCGAACGGCGCGCGGCGCCAACTGCATCACACAAACCGCGCTCATTGGCTCAAGTAAGCCAGCAACACGTCGATACACCTGCCCATACCCCTCGGGCGTTGACGGCGTCCGATGGAAAGAAGGCGGTGGTTCCACCTGCTGTTCGCAAGAGCGCGGGCGCCCCCATTGACCACCATGTGAACGATGTACCAACCGAGAGCCCCCATGAATGGCTTCACGCTGATCGAACTGAGTGTTGCACTGAGCATCATGGCCTTGCTGGCCGCGGTGATGCTGCCGCGCGTCGCCCAGTTGCAGCACGCGGCGCGGGTGGGAAAGCTCAAGAGCCTTCACGG
>NZ_JANOCG010000222.1:0-1779 GCF_031412075.1 Rhizobacter sp. | reverse complement strand
CCTTGTTGGCAGCGAGGAACACCTTCTTGTTGACCGAGCGCAGGTAGCGCGCGATGTCGTGGTCTTGTGCCGACACACCCGTGCGGATGTCGACCACGAAGATCACCGCATCGGCCTCGGCCACGGCTTGGCGTGTCTGCTTGGCCATTTCCTTGACGATGCCGGTCGAGCTGTCGGGCTCGAAACCTCCGGTGTCGATGACGATGAACTCGCGGTCGCCCAGGCGGCCGTCGCCATAGTGGCGGTCGCGCGTGAGACCAGCGAAGTCGGCCACGATGGCGTCGCGCGTCGTGCCGGGCTGGTCAAAGGCCACCAGACGCTCTTCGCCCAGCCAGGTGTTGATGAGGGTCGACTTGCCCACATTGGGACGGCCGGCCACCGCGAGGCGGATGGGCGCATCTTCTTGCAGGTCTCCGGTCTTTTCGTCGGGCTCGAAGCCTTCGAGCACCGCATCGAGAAGGCTTCGAATGCCCTGCCCGTGTGCCGACGAGATCGGGTGTGGCTCGCCCATGCCCAGCTCGTACAACTCGCCCAGCAACGGCGAGTCGACCATGCCTTCGGCCTTGTTGGCGGCGAGGAACACCTTCTTGTTGACCGAGCGCAGGTAGCGAGCGATGTCGTGGTCTTGCGCGGAGACCCCCGTTCGGATGTCGACCACGAAAATCACCGCATCGGCCTCGGCCACGGCCTGGCGTGTCTGCTTGGCCATTTCCTTGACGATGCCGGTCGAGCTGTCGGGTTCGAAGCCGCCGGTGTCGATGACGATGAACTCGCGGTCAGCCAGTCGGCCGTCTCCGTAGTGACGATCGCGGGTGAGCCCAGCGAAATCAGCCACGATGGCGTCGCGGGTCTTGGTCATGCGGTTGAACAGAGTGGACTTGCCCACGTTGGGGCGGCCGACCACCGCAATCACTGGTTTCATGGCGCGGGTTTCTTGGGAATACGAGTGCGCTATTCAGGTCGGAAGGCGAACAGCCCACCGTCCCGTGTGACGATCAGCAGCGTCAGCCCAGACGCCACCGGCGCCACCTGGATCGGCGTGCCGTCGGTGGGCAGGCGCAAGACCGCTTCACCGGTGTCGCGCGCGAACCAGTGCACCATGCCTTGAAGGTCTCCGAGCACAAACGCCTTGCCCACGGCCAGGGGCGCACTCAGGTTGCGGTACAGCAGTTTCTCGACCGTCCAGGCGACCGTGCCGTCAACGGTGCGCCAACCAGTCAAGCGGTCAGACGCATCGACACCGGCGACCATCTGCGCATCGGCACCTACGCTGTTCACGCCGCCGGCGTTGCGCGTCCACACCACGTTGCCGCGTTCGGCATTCACGCAGGCCACGGCCGACTGGTAGGCGCGCGCGCAGATGAGGTCGCCCATGCGGGCTGCCGGGCCCAGCAGGTCAGCCAATCGCTCGATCTCGTTGGTGCCGCGCGGCGAAGCCAAGGTGGCCTCCCAGCGCAGGGTGCCGCGCAAGGGGTCGAGACCGGCCAGCTTGGGCCCCTGCCCCACGAGCAAGGTGTCTTTGAAAGGTGCGAGCAGGCCCGGGCTGGCCAGCGTGAGGGCATCGTTGGGGCGCTTGTAGGTCCAGAGCTTGCGGCCATCGAGTGCATCGAAGGCATGCACGCTGCGGTCTACAGCCAGCACGAAGACACGTTCGCCAGCGACCAGGGGCGCTGTCACCACCCGCGATGGAAGCTGCTGGCGCCAGAGAGGCTTGCCGCCATCGAGCGTGACGAGTTCGTTGTCGCGCGTCACCACGCTGGCAAAACGGCCGTCGCTGCC
>NZ_JANOCG010000221.1:0-5701 GCF_031412075.1 Rhizobacter sp. | reverse complement strand
TCGATGGTCAGGAAGTTCGGGCCTTCGCGGAAGCAATCAACGGGACAGACGTCCACGCAGTCGGTGTATTTGCAGCGGATGCAGGCTTCGGTGACGACGTGGGTCATGGCTCTTGCTTTGAAGAAGTGACGGATGAGGGGGCTTCACCGGCAGGCGAAGCCTCGTATTTTAGAGGCTTCAGGGTTTCCACCGGGGCAGTGCACGCCCTGTGAATGGGGGTGTTCAGCGCGCGCGCTCCGGCACCCACGGTGACGATGGTCGGCCGCCCGGCGTGCAGCAGGCCCGCTTGTGCCAAATCCTGCACGCTGTGGTCGCTGTGCAAGGCATCGGGCCAACCCGCGCGAGACACTACGCTCACCGGCGTTTTCGCCGGCCAGCCCGCATCGGTGAGCTGTCGTGACAGTGCTGCGAGCTGCTTGCCGGCCATGTAGAAAACTTCGGTGTCGGCGGTGCGCGTGGCGTGCATATCGCCACTGCGCGTCATCGCGGTGGCGAGGCTGATGCTGCGGCCGCTGCCACGTCGCGTGAGCGGGCGTTGGCTGCTGGCGGCCGCGGCGATGGCGGCGGTGACGCCGGGCACCACTTCGCAATCAATGCCTTCGCCCGCGAGCGCTTCGAGTTCTTCTTCCAGGCGACCAAACACGCTGGGGTCACCCCCCTTGAGGCGCACCACCGTGTTGACCTCGCGGGCGTACTTCAGGAGCAGGGCGTTGATCGTGGCCTGCCCGGTGCTGTCGCAGAAGCCGCGCTTGCCCACGTCGACCCAGCGTGCATTCGGTGCCAGATCTTGCAGCGCGGGGTCGGTGAGTGCGTCGAACAACACGACGTTGGCCTGGGCAAGCAGCCGCGCGCCGCGCACGGTGATCAGGTCGGCGGCCCCGGGGCCAGCTCCGATGAAGATCACCCTGCTCATGATCAGGCCGCGCCCTTCACGAGCAGCGCGCCACTGGTGCGGTTGCTCGCAGGGTCGACAATGATCAGTGAGCCGCCGACGCGGTTGGACGCAAATGGCTCCACCGGCAACGCCTGCTGCGTCTCGATGATCACGTGGCCGATCTCGTTGACGTTGAGTTGGTTGGCGTCGATCGCTTCGAGCGTGTGGATGTCGAGCCGGCTTTCGATGCTGGCGATGCGCGCCTGCACCCAGCGGTTGCCGTGGCGCACCCAGTACTTGCGGCCGACGACGGCGGGCTCGGTGTCCAGCCAGGCGAGCGTGGCCGAGAAGCGCTGCGCTTCATGGATGGTTTGCGGTGTGGAAATCCAGTCGCCGCGCGACACGTCGAGCTGGCGGTCGAGCACCACGCCGGCCGATTGACCGGCTTCGACCACGTCGACCACTTCACTGGCGAGCCGCACTTCGGCCACGGTGGCGGTCTGGCCGCTCGGGAAGATCTGCACCTGGTCGCCGGCCTTCACACGCCCGTGGGCGATGCGGCCGTAGAGCGTGCGCGGCTGGTTGCCGGTGCCTTCGCCTTCGCGGCTCACGTACTGCACGGGGATCAGCAGGTCGCCGTCCTTGCGCTCTTGCAGTGCGGGCAGTGATTCGAGCATTTGCAACAGCGAGGGGCCGTTGTACCAGGTGGCGTCGAGCGGCTGCGTGACGTTGTCCCCGCGCAAGGCCGAGACTGGGATGATGCCGGCGACTTCAATGCCGGCCTGCTCTGCAAACGCGCGCAGGGCCACGCTCACGGCTTCGAAGGCCTGGGCCGGGTCGCTCACCGCGTCGAGCTTGTTGACGGCGAACACGATGCTCGGTACGCGCAGTAGGTGCGCCAGCAAGGCATGGCGGCGCGTTTGCGGCAACAGCGGCAGCGGCTTGGCATGCGTGTCGAGCTTGGTGATGTCGACCAGCACCACCGCGGCATCGCTGCCGGCCGCAGCCGTCACCATGTTGCGGGTGTACTGCTCATGGCCCGGCGCGTCGGCAATGATGAACTTGCGTTGCTTGGTGGCGAAGTAGCGGTAGGCCACGTCGATGGTGATGCCTTGCTCACGCTCGGCCTCCAGGCCGTCGGTGAGCAAAGACAGGTCGATGGGTGCGCCGGCGGCGCGCTTTTCCAGCGTGTCGAGCTGGTCGGCGAGGATGGCGCGGCTGTCGAACAGCAGGCGGCCGATCAGCGTGCTTTTGCCGTCGTCAACGCTGCCTGCGGTCAGGAAGCGCAGGGCGCGGTGGTCTTTGACTTGGGGTGCTGCGGCAGACATCAGAAATAGCCTTCTTTCTTGCGACGTTCCATGGAGGCGTCGGAGGTGCGGTCGTCCATGCGGGTGGCGCCCCGCTCGCTGACCGTGACCTTGAGGGTCTCGGCCACGATGTCGGTGGCGTTGAGCGCGGGGCTCTCCACCGGGCAGGTGCAGGTCATGTCGCCCACGGTGCGAAAGCGCACTTGGGCGGTTTCGATCTGCTCGTCGCCTTCGGGCGGTGTCACTTCAGTGAGCGGCACCAGCAGGCCCTTGCGGCGGATGACCTGGCGGTCGTGCGCAAAGTACAGGCTCGGCAGCGGGATCTCTTCGCGGGCGATGTACAGCCACACGTCGAGTTCGGTCCAGTTGCTGATCGGGAAGGCGCGCATGTGCTCGCCCGGCTTGATGCGGGTGTTGAACAGCGTCCACAGCTCGGGGCGCTGCTCCTTCGGCTGCCATTGGCCGAAGCTGTCGCGGTGGCTGAAGATGCGCTCCTTGGCACGGGCCTTTTCTTCATCGCGACGGGCGCCGCCCATCAGCACGTCGAAGCGGTGTTCTTCGATGGCTTCGAGCAGGGCCACGGTCTGGTGGCCGTTGCGCGACTCCAGCGGGTGCGACAGGCGCACGGTGCCGCGCTTGATGGAGTCTTCGAGGTGGCCCACAACCAGGCGCTCACCCATCTCGGCCACACGCCGATCACGGAACTCGATCACTTCGGGAAAGTTGTGGCCGGTGTCCACGTGCAGCAGCGGGAAGGGCAAGCGGCCCTTGAACTCGCCATCTTTGCCGCGCGTCTTGAAGGCTTTCTCAGCGAGGCGCAGGACGACGCAAGAATCCTTGCCGCCCGAGAACAGCAGGGCGGGGCGCTCGAAGGCGGCCACGGTTTCGCGCAGGATGAAGATGGCCTCTTCTTCCAGCCAATCGAGGTGGGTGTGGTCCAGCTCGGGGAGCAGTTGCTCCACGGTCAGGGGGGCGTTCATTTGCGGTCTCCGATCATTGATACAGCAGCGTCTTGTGTGTCATCAGCAGCGTCGTGAACATGCAGGCCACATTCCTTGGCCTTCTCGTCTTCCCACCACCAGCGGCCGGCGCGGAAGTCTTCGCCCACCGCGATGGCGCGGGTGCAGGGCTCGCAGCCGATGCTGGGCATGAACTGGTCGTGCAGCGGGTTGTAGGGCACTTCGTGGGCGGCGATGTAGTGCCAGACGTCGTTCCACGTCCAGTCGGCCAATGGGTTGAACTTGATGCGACCCTTGTCGTCGGGCTCGTTGAAAGGCACGTCGCCACGGTTGTTGCTCTGCTCGCGGCGCAGGCCGGTCACCCACGCGGTGCGCTGGGCCAGCATGCGCGACAGCGGCTCCAGCTTGCGAATGGCGCAGCAGCCCTTGCGCAGGTCGATGCTCTCGTACATCGCCTTTTCGCCATGGTTCTTCACGAAGTGGATCACGGCCTCGGCTTCGGGGCGGTAGACCTCGACGTTCAGGCCATAACGTTGTTCGATGCGCGGGATCAGTGCCGAGGTTTCTGCGTGCAGCCTGCCGGTCTCGAGCGTGCCGAGTGCGATACGGATCTGGTGGCGCGCGATCAGGTCGGTGATGACCATGTCTTCGGCGCCCAGGCTGGTGGATTGCACGACCGTACCGGCGTGCTCCGTCGCGGCCTGCTTCAGCACCGAGATGGCGTTCGCCACGCGGCTGTCGAACTGAGCCGTCTTGCGGGCGTACAGGGCAATGGCGCTCATATGGCCGACCCCGCCTGGTTGAAGGCTTCGGCGTCCGCGTATTCCTGCCCGGCGGGGCGGGCGAAGAGCGGGCGGCGCTCAGTCACGTCACCCTGGTAGTAGCCGGGGAAGAAACGCAATGCACGCTCGGCGGCGTCGAGCGATTGATCGGCCCGCATGGCGACCGCATCGAAGCCGGTGCGCTGGAGCAGCGTGACCATGTCGACCAGCACTTCGCCGGTGGCGCGCACTTCGCCGGTGTAGCGGTAGCGCGCGCGCAGCAGGTGGGCCTGGCTGTAAGCCCGGCCGTCGACCCACTTGGGGAAGTGCAACGACACGAGCGCGAGGCGCGGCAGGTCTTCGACCAGCTCTTCGATGTCGGCGTCGTTGGGGAAGAGCACGCCCACGGGCATGCCAGCCGGCCAGTGGTTGCGCACGCTGTTCCATTGCATGCGGGTCAGCAGGCTGTAGGGCGCGGGGGTCAGCGTGACCATCGGGCCGTCTTCGCCGTGGATGGTGTGCCAGGGGTCGTTGGTGGGGGCGATGAACTTCATGGCGTAGCTCCTCACTCGGCTTTGGCCGTGGCGCGGCGCTGGGCGTTGGCGGCGGTCTTGAACGGGTCGAGGCCGATGCGGTTGACGGTGTCGATGAAGCGCTCGCTCGCGGCAGTGCGCTGCGTGCGGTAGGTGTCGAGCACGGCTTCGATCACGTCGGCCACTTCTTCGGCGGCGAACGAGGGGCCGATCACCTTGCCGGGCGTGGAGGCGTGGCCGCTGATGGCCGAACCGTCGAGACCGCCGAGCGAGACCTGGTACCACTCCTTGCCGTCTTTATCCACACCGAGGATGCCGATGTGCCCGCTGTGATGGTGGCCGCAGGAGTTGATGCAGCCGCTGATGTGCAGGTCAATGTCACCGATGTCGTAGAGCTCGTCGATGTCGTCGAAACGCTCGGCGATCTCGGCCGCGATGGGGATGGAGCGGGCGTTGGCCAGCGCGCAGAAATCACCGCCCGGGCAGGCGATCATGTCGGTGAGCAGGCCGATGTTGGGCGTGGCAAAACTGGCGGCGCGGGCGGCCTCCCACAGCGCGAACAGGTCGCTTTCCTTGACCCAGGGCAGGACAAGGTTTTGGTCGTGCGAGACGCGCAGCTCGCCACTGCTGAAGGTGTCGGAGAGGTCGGCGGCCAACTCCATTTGCGTGTCGGTGGCATCACCCGGCGCCTGGCCCGTGCGCTTGAGCGAGAGCGTGACGGCGCGGTAACCGGCGATCTGGTGGGCGTGCACGTTGCGCTCGGTCCAGCGCTTGAACGCGTCGGGGGCATCGGCGGGCACGTGCAGTTTGCTGTTCTTGGAAGATTCGGCGATGGGCGCCACACCGCTAGGCAGTTTGAAGTTCGCCGCCACGCGGTCGAACTCGGCTTGCGTGAGGATGTGCGACGAGCCGTCGAGGTCGTGCTCGAGGATGTTCTTGTATTCCACGGCCACGGCGTCGACGAACTTCTGGCCTTCGGCTTTCACCAGGATCTTGATGCGCGCCTTGTACATGTTGTCGCGCCGGCCATAGCGGTTGTAGACGCGCACGATGGCTTCGATGAAGACGAGGATCTGCTGCCAGGGAAGGAATTCAGAGATCACCGTGCCGGTGGTCGGTGGCGGCATGGGCCGCACGCCGATCACCGGCACCGTCATCAACGAGTTCCTGCCGTGGCAGCAAATCCTCGTCTTCATCGAAGCCATCGTGCGCGTCTACAACCGCTACGGCCGGCGCGACAACTTGTACAAAGCGCGCATCAAGATCC
>NZ_JANOCG010000220.1:0-2433 GCF_031412075.1 Rhizobacter sp. | reverse complement strand
CAGGCCCAGCAGGCGGTTGGTTTCACCGCTCATGGCGGAAGGCACGACGACCATCTGGTGCCCGGCGCGGGCCCACTTGGCCACGCGTTTGGCGACATTGCGAATGCGCTCCGTGGAGCCCATGGAAGTGCCGCCGTATTTATGAACGATGAGTGCCATGAAGAGGTAGTCGCGGAAATGAGCGGAAGTGGAAACAGGAGCTGCGCCACAACGCAGAACCGCGCATTTTAGCCACTGCGCCAATGCAGGCTCAGTTGGGGCTGGCCGGGCAAGGCCAGAACCCGCGCGTCCAGCCCCAAGCCGGGCACGAACACCAGCTGGCCGCCGCTGTAGACCAGCGGGCCCGTGCGTTCCCACTCGGGGATGCCGACGTCCTGATACTGCTTCTTCAAGCTGCGCGCCGGGCGGCCGATGCCCGCCTGGAATTGTTCGCCACCTTCGCGAGGCCTCAACTCCAGATGGGCCAACCAGGCCAGGGGCACGCCGCCCTCTTTCACACGCCGGGCGACCAGTTCACCGCCCCAGCCCGGCAGCGCGAAACGGCCGGCGCGAAGAATGCGCAATGAGGCTTGTCGCGCGGCATCGACCACCGCCACCGGCGCCTCGGCGGTAAACAGCAAACGGCCACGGTGGCGGCGCAGCACACCACCTGGCAACTCCCATTGCGCCGGGCCGGCGCCCGGCAGCTCGAGCGCCAGCCGCTGCACCAGGCTGGCAGCCGCACTGCGCCCTGACGCAGCCTTCAACCACGCACGCAACGCGTGGGTCTGGCGGGCCTCGCTCAAGCCGCGCCAGGCCTTGATGTCCAGACCGGCTGCGCTCGAGACCCGCGCCAGATCCATCAACGCCAGTTCGGCCAGGCACTCCAAGGCCTCGCCGGCCCACGTCGCGGCGTCGGCCAGGCTTGCCTCGGCCTGCGGGAATGCCCGGCTCAATGCAGGCCATACATTCAACCTCAGCCGGTTGCGCGCAAAGCGCGGGTCGTCGTTGCTGTCATCGTCGACGTAACGCAGGCGATGACGCCGCACGTAGGCTTCGATGGCCTCGCGCGGGTGGCTCAGCCACGGGCGCAGCCAGGTGATGCCATCACGCTCTACTTCGCGCGGCATGCCGGCAAGGCCGGCCACGCCCGCACCACGCAAGGCCTGCAGCAGCAGGGTTTCGGCTTGGTCGCGTTGATGGTGGGCCAACAACACGATGTGGGCTCCTGCCTCGGCGGCCATTTGGCGCAGAGCGCGGTAACGCGCCTGCCGAGCCCAGGCTTCGATGCTGTCGCCCGCAGGCGGCCGCTCGGTCAGCCGATGGGTCAACAGGCGCAGGGGCAAACCTTGTTGGACCCAACGTGTGCACTGCGCCTGCGCGTGTGCCAACCAGTCGTCGGCATGCGGGCTCAGCCCATGGTGCAAATGCAAGGCCACCACCCGCACACCCTGCCCTGCCGCAGCGAGCGCGGTGGCGTGGAGCAAGGCGGTGGAATCGCGCCCGGCGCTGTAGGCCACCGCGATGCAGTGAGTCAGCTCAGCGGTCGCTGGTGTCGGTGTAGCGGCCATAGGACTGCAGGCGTTCATAGCGCCGTTGCAGCAGTTCCTTGGGCTTGAGGTCACTCACCTGGCGCAGCGCGTCGTTGAGTGCACGCTTGAGATAAGCCGCCATCTGCTTGTGGTCGCGGTGGGCGCCGCCCACCGGCTCGTTGACGATCTTGTCGATCAGACCCAAGGCCTTCAGTCGGTGTGCGGTGATGCCCAGTGCATCGGCGGCGTCGGACGCCCGCTCGGCCGTGCGCCACAAGATCGATGCACAACCTTCCGGTGTGATCACCGAATAGACCGAGTACTGCAGCATCAGCACCTGGTCGCCTACGCTGATGGCCAGCGCGCCACCCGAACCACCTTCGCCGATGATGGTGACGATGATGGGCACTTCGAGCTGCGCCATCTCGAAAATGTTGCGGCCGATGGCTTCGGACTGACCACGCTCCTCGGCGCCGATACCGGGGTAGGCCCCCGGGGTGTCGACCAGCGTGAAGACCGGCAGGCCAAACTTCTCCGCCAGTTTCATCAGCCGCAGCGCCTTGCGGTAGCCCTCTGGCCGCGACATGCCGAAGTTTCGCGCAGCGCGCTCCTTGGTGTCACGCCCCTTCTGGTGGCCGATGACCATGCAGGCCTGGCCGTTGAAGCGCGCGAGGCCGCCCACGATGGACTGGTCGTCGGCGAAGTGGCGGTCGCCGCGCAGCTCTTGGAAGTCGGTGAAAACCTCGTTGATGTAGTCCATCGCATACGGTCGCTGCGTGTGCCGCGAGATCTGCGTGACTTGCCAGGGGGTCAGGCTGGAGTAGATGTCTTTGACGAGCTGCTGGCTCTTTTTGCTCAGCCGGTCGATCTCTTCGGAGATGTCAACAGCCGATTCGCTTTGCACGTAACGCAGCTCTTCGAT